>CABUTN010000012.1 GCA_902494565.1 uncultured Collinsella sp.
GGCATGCCGCCTCGCCGCGCTAGTTGCGCCTGCCGCCGCCGTTGGCACCCTGGCGGCCCTGTGCCGCGCGATTGCGACCGGCAGTGTTCTGCGCGCGGGACATACCGCCGTATCCCTTGCTGCCCTTAGGCCCCTTGCCAGCGCCGGCACCGCCGTGTGCCTTGCCGCCCTTCTTGCCAGTGCCGTGTCCGCCGCCGGCAGACGTCTCGCCCGGGCGCGGCGGCACGGGACGGATTAGGCAATGCTTGGTGTAGCCGATCAGGTCGCGGCGGCCAGCCTTTTCCAGTGCCTCGCGTACCAGCTTGTAGTTCTCGGGCTTGCGATATTGGATGAGCGCACGCTGCATGGCCTTCTCGTGCGGATCGCGCGCCACATAGATCGGTTTCATGGTGCGCGGGTCCACGCCGGTGTAGTACATACACGTCGACATAGTGGACGGGGTGGGGTAGAAGTCCTGCACTTGCTCGGGCATGTAGCCCATGTCGCGCACGGCCTCGGCAAGGTCCACGGCTTCCTTCATGGTTGAACCGGGGTGGCTCGAAATCAGATACGGCACCACATACTGCTTGAGTCCGTATTCGCGGTTCAAGCGCTCAAATTTGCGACAGAACGCATCGTAGACGGCGCGGCTCGGCTTGCCCATCACACTCAGCACCGCGTCGCTCACGTGCTCGGGTGCCACGCGGAGCTGGCCCGAGACATGATGTTCCAGCAGCTCGCGCAAAAACTCGTCCGAGGCATCGGCCATGGTGTAGTCAAAGCGGATGCCGCTGCGCACGAAGACCTTTTTGACGCCTGGCAGCTGGCGCAGGTCGCGCAACAGCTGCGTGTAGCCGCTTTCGTCGACCACCATGTTCTTGCATACGCTCGGCCACAGGCAGCGCTTGTTCTTGCACACACCGTGCTTGAGCTGCTTGTCGCAGGCGGGACGGCTAAAGTTGGCCGTCGGCCCTCCCACGTCGTTGATGTAGCCCTTAAACTCGGGATCGCGCGTGAGCAGCTCGGCCTCGCGCATGATCGAGTCGTGGCTGCGCATCTGCAACACGCGGCCCTGGTGGAAGGTGAGGGCGCAAAACGAGCACTCACCAAAACAGCCGCGGTTGGAGCTTATGGAAAACTTGATCTCAGCAAAGGCCGGCACGCCGCCCGCCGCGTCGTAATCGGGATGCCAGTCGCGTGCGTAGGGGAGTTCGGCCACCTCGTCCATCTCATCGGTAGTGAGCGTCGCCGACGGCGGGTTTTGCACCACATAGACGCTGTTGGGGTAGGGCTCTACCAGGCGATGCCCGGTGATGGGGTCCATATTCTGTTGCTGCACGTTAAAGCTGCGCGCGTAGTTGAGCTTGTCGGCGGTAAGGTCGTCCCAGCTGGGCAGCAGATCGTAGTCGTAGACCTCGTCGAGCGAGCCTGTGCGGTAGACGGTGCCGTTGATATAGGTGATCTGATCGACGGGCAGTCCCGCGTCGAGCGCGTCGGCGATCTCGACGATCGCGTGCTCGCCCATGCCGTAGATGAGGATGTCGGCGCCCGAGTCGAGCAGTACCGAGCGCTTGAGCTTGTCCTGCCAGTAGTCGTAGTGGGCCAGGCGGCGCAGGCTCGCCTCGATGCCGCCGATGATGATGGGGGCGTCCTTGAACGTCTGGCGGATGAGGTTGCCGTAGACCGTGACAGCTCGGTTGGGACGGTGCCCCTCCTCGCCACCGGGAGTGTAGGCGTCGGTGTGGCGGCGGTGCTTGGTCACCGAATAGTGGTTGACCATGGAGTCCATGTTGCCGGCACTGACGAGAAAGCCCAGGCGCGGCTCGCCGAGCACGGTGATGCTGGCGGGGTCGGTCCAATCGGGCTGGCAGATGATGCCCACCTTGTAGCCGTGTGCGTCGAGTACGCGGCTGACGATGGCCATACCAAAGCTGGGATGGTCCACGTAGGCGTCGCCGCAGATGTAGACAAAGTCGCACTGGTCCCAGCCGCGCGCATCCATGTCGGCGCGGCTGACGGGGAGGAACTTATCGCGGCCCGGTCGCCAGGGGCGGGCGGGCGTCGCTTGGGAATGCTTGGTGCGGGCGACCGTGGCCTGCGCCTTACCGCCACGCTTTTGCTGCTGGCCCTGTTTGCCCTGTTGACTGCGCTGGTTGTTCTGAGCGTGCTGAGGCTTTTTTGCCACGATCCCTCCCGGTGTTTGTATGCTGCACGTAATTGTAACCAGTCTTTTTGGGACGGGGCTAAAAAGACTGGTGGAGTACATGAGCTGGCGGATCGGCGCGTCGATGCGGGTGTTGTTTGTTTCCAGACTGTGTATCTGCGCGTTGGAGAACCCGTCTCGCGCGCACGCCATGTTGTCAATGGGTTACAGTATGAACGGCGGCTATGTTTCCGCCAACGCACGAGAGAGTCGTCAACAAGGAGGATGCACGACGATGCAGCGTGCCAAACAGATATCGGAGTCTATTGAGCTGGGCATCATCTTGGCGCTCGCCGGTGGCTTTATGGACGTGTATTCGTACATTGGGCGCGACCATGTTTTCGCCAACGCGCAGACAGGCAACATCCTGCTCGTGGGCGTGAGCATCTCGGAGGGCAACTGGGCGCTGGCGGGACGCTATTTCTTCCCCGTGGTGTCGTTTGCCGTGGGCATTATGCTTGCCGACTTGGTGCACGAGCGGTTTGGCAGCGTGATTCACTGGCGCCAGGTGACGGTGTTTTTTGAAGCCGTTATCTTGCTGGGCGTGAGCTTTATCCCCGGCGGCAATTTCAACCTGCTCGCCAACTGCCTCACCTCGTTTGCCTGCGGCATGCAAGTTGAGAGCTTCCGCAAGATCCACGGTCACGGCATCGCTACGACCATGTGTATCGGCAACTTGCGCAACGCGCTGCAAAACGTGGACGATTACATCATCACCCACAGGCGCGGCTTTTTGGAAAACGGCCTGCTGTACTTTGGCGTGATCTTTACCTTTGTGTTTGGCGCCGTGTTGGGCAACTGGTGCATTGAGCGCATGGGCCTGCACGCCATCGTCGTGGCGAGCTTGCTGCTGTTTGTCGCGTTTGCCATCATGTTCATCGACCGCGAGCGCGACTTGCGCTTACGCTGGAAGGTTGCGGCCGAGGCTTGGAAAGAGGGCTGCCGAAAGTAACCGAATGCGGCAAAGGGGCTGTCCCGTTGCCGCAATATTTTTCATCATCTGTTGAAACGCTTTAACAATTTTGACGTTCTCACGCGTTTTTCGTTTCAAAAGCGTTAGGATGGGACTCATAGCGTGGGGCGTAATGGGTGCCCCGCACACGATGGGAGGCTATCAATGGCTAATCGTTTCGTTCTCAATACCATCTCTTATCATGGTTCCGGCGCCATCAAGGAGATCCCCGGCGAGCTCCAGCGTCGCGGCTACAAGAAGATCTTCGTCTGCTCCGACCCCGATCTGGTCAAGTTTGGCGTCACCGCTAAGGTGACCGACGAGCTCGACGCTGCCGGCATCGCTTGGAGCCTCTACTCCGAGATCAAGCCCAACCCCACCATCCAGAACGTCAAGGACGGCGTCGAGGCCTTCAAGGCCGCCGAGGCTGACGCTATCGTGACCATCGGTGGCGGCTCCTCCATGGACACCGCCAAGGCCATCGGCATCATCATCAACAACCCCGAGTTCGCTGATGTCCGCAGCCTCGAGGGCGTTGCTCCCACTAAGAACCACGCCGTGTTCACCATCGCCGTGCCGACGACCGCCGGTACCGCCGCCGAGGTGACCATCAACTACGTCATCACCGACCCCGAGAAGGTCCGCAAGTTCGTGTGCGTCGACACCAACGACGCCCCCGAGGTCGCCGTCGTCGACCCCGACATGATGGCTTCCATGCCCGCCGGCCTGACCGCTTCCACTGGTATGGACGCTCTTACCCACGCCATCGAGGGCTACACCACCAAGGGCGCTTGGGAGCTCTCCGACATGTTCCACTTTGAGGCTATTAAGCTGATCAGCGAGAACCTGCGCGACTCCGTTGCCGAGGCCAAGTCCGGTCAGCCCGGCTCCGGCCGCGAGGGCATGGCTCTTGGTCAGTATGTCGCCGGCATGGGCTTCTCCAACGTTGGCCTGGGCATCGACCACGCCATGGCTCACACCCTGTCTGCTCACTACGACACCCCGCACGGCGTCGCTTGCGCCATGCTGCTGCCGATCGCCATGGAGTTCAACAAGCCGGTTTGCGCTGAGCGCCTGGCCAAGGTTGCCGTTGCCATGGGTGTTGACACCACGGGCATGAGCACCGACGAGGCTGCCGATGCCGCTATCGCCGCCGTTAAGCAGCTTTCTGCCGACGTGAACATCCCGCACGTCTGCGAGGCCATGAAGGCCGACGAGATCGAGGTCCTGGCCAAGGACGCCATGGCCGACGCTTGCTTCCCGGGCAACCCGCGCGAGGCAACGCTCGACGACGTCATCGAGCTCTTCAAGAAGATTTGCCCGGCTGCCTAACTTGGTTCGGCGGGCCCCTGCCCGTTAGCCCCGCAATCGTCCTCGGATATGTCGGAAGCCCCCGCTGCGCACTTCGTGCGGCGGGGGCTTTCTCCGTCCTGCGGAAAGATTGCGGGGCTAACGGGCAGGGGGCCCGCCGGCTCGTTGTCGTGGCGGGCGCAGTTCTGGGGAGTTCAATGGGTCATCTCGCTAGGTAAAAAGATGGTTCGCGGTGGTATTGTTGCTGTGGGTTTAATTCGATATGAAAGGGTGACTTTGGTGTCCAAGATGGATTCTACGCTCTCCTATATTACTGACCAGTTGAAGGCGCTTACCTCGATTGCTTCGCCTACGGGGTTTACTCGTGCGGCGACTGATTATCTGATGGAAACGTTGCGCGATATGGGCTTTGGCCCTGAGCGTTCTAATAAGGGTAACGTGCTCGTTGAGCTTGGCGGCGAGGGCGAGCCGCTCGTACTGGCGAGCCATGTCGATACCCTAGGCGCCATGGTGCGTTCCATTAAGGACAATGGCCGCCTGCGCCCCACGACGCTCGGTGGGCATCAGTGGTCTACGGCCGATGGCGAGAACTGCACCGTCTACACGCGCGACGGCAATGTCTACACGGGCGTGGTTCTTAACACCGAGCCTTCGGCGCACGTGGCCGACGAGCCGGTCAAGACCATCGAGAAGAACATGGAGATCTTGCTCGACGAGAACGTCGACAGCAAGGACGATGTGCTCGAGCTGGGTATTCAGACCGGCGACATCATCGCTATGGATCCTCGCACGACGGTGACGGAGAGCGGCTACATTAAGAGCCGCTTCCTGGATGACAAGCTATCGGCCGCCATTTTGTTGGGCTTGGCGCGTGCCGTCGCCGCTGGCGAGGTGACGCTTTCGCGTAAGGTTTCGCTGCTCTTTACCGTGTACGAGGAGGTGGGCCACGGCGGTGCCTTTGTGCCGGCCGACACGCGCGAGATGATCAGCGTTGACATGGGCTGCGTGGGCGATGATCTGGGCTGCACCGAGCGCATGGTTTCGATTTGTGCCAAGGATTCGGGCGGTCCGTACAACTACGACCTGGTGACCACGCTGTCCAATATCGCGCGCGAGCTTGAACTTGACTACGCCATCGACGTGTACCCGCACTACGGCTCGGACGTCGAGGCCACGCTTTCGGCTGGCTACGACATTCGCCATGGCCTGATCGGCCCCGGCGTGTACGCGAGCCACAACTACGAGCGCAGCCACATGGACGGCGTGCGCAACACCTACGAGCTGGTCCGAGCCTACGTTCAGCGCTAACGATGCAGCGGCCTCGGCTGATACGGCAGTACCGACCGAGGCCGTCCTCTCTAAGTTGCGGTGAAATAGGGACTGTTTGGCGGTTTTAAACGCTTAAACAGTCCCTATTTCACCGCAATTTATGAAGGGGATGGGGCTACTTAAGTGCGCCGGTCACGGTACCGCCGCCCAGGACGATGTCGCCGCGATAGACTACAACGGCCTGGCCGGGGGCGATGGCTCGTTGCGGCTCGTCAAAAGTTAGCAGCATTTGCCCGTCTTCGTTACGTGTAAGGGTCGCTGCTTGGTCTTTCTGACGGTAGCGGTACTTGGCACCCACGCGAATGCCGCCGGCATTGAGCTCCGCCTCCATGCGGTCGGCAGGGGCACTCCAGATCCAGTCGTTGGCCGTGAGCGCTGTGGCCGTCAGGTCCTCGGCCTCGCCCAGATGCACAATGTTGCTGGCGGCATCGACGCCTGTTACGTACACGGGGTGCGCCATCGCGACGCCCAAGCCCTTGCGCTGGCCGATGGTATAGCGCAGTGCGCCGTTATGGCGTCCGACCACGCTGCCGTCGCGCCATACGATGTCGCCCGGTGCAGCGGGATGTCCGCAGCGGTGCTCGATATAGCCCGCGTAGTCGCCGTCCGTGATGAAGCAGATATCCTCGCTCTCGGCCTTCTTGGCGTTGATGAAGCCCTGCTCGGCGGCAATGCGGCGCACGTCGCGCTCTTTGTCCAGTCCGGCCAGCGGAAAGATCGTGCGCGACAGCCGCTCCTGCGTGAGCGAATACAAAAAGTAGCTCTGGTCCTTCTTGGGGTCCTCGCCGCGATGCAGCTGCCAGGTGCCGTCGGACGCCTGGCTCGTTTTGGCGTAGTGACCTGTGGCGATGTAGTCGCAGCCCATATCGAGTGCCGCATCGAGCAGCGCGCCAAACTTAATATGACGGTTGCAGATGATGCACGGATTGGGCGTCAGCCCCTCCTGGTAGGCGTTAACAAAGCGCTCGATTACGTTGCGGTCGAAGGTCTGCTGCAGGTCGAGCGCATGGTGGGGTATCCCCAGGCGCTCGGCGACAGCCTTTGCATCGGCGATGTCGCGGTCGACCTTACTCATGCCCGTGACGGGATCGGGCGCGGGGCAGGTGAGGCGCATGGTGGCGCCGACGCATTCGTAGCCCTGGCGCTTGAGCAGGTACGCGGTCACGCTGGAATCGACGCCGCCACTCATGGCGACGAGCACGCGCTTGTTGTGCATGGGGAGGTTCTCCTTGGTGGCATGTGGCCAAAAAAGAAAAGCGGCGCGGGAGGCTGGTTCCGCGCCGCAGACATTGTAGCAAGTTCGGGCGTCATGTGGGACGCCCTGTTGGGATGAGCCCAGGCTGCCGGGAGAGAGGAGACCGGCTCGTCCGTGGGCTCAACCTATGGGCGACAGGCCCTAGTCCTGGAAGAGCGCCGTGGACAGGTAGCGCTCGCCGGTGTCGGCAAGCAGGGCCACGATGGTCTTACCCTCGTTCTCGGGACGCTTGGCCAGTTGCAGTGCGGCCCACACGGCGGCACCGGACGAAATGCCCACGAGCACGCCCTCCTTGTGGCCCACGGCGCGGCCGGTGGCAAAGGCGTCGTCGTTCTCGACGGGGATGATCTCGTCGTAGACCTGGGTGTCGAGGACGTCGGGCACAAAGCCGGCGCCGATGCCCTGGATCTTGTGCGGACCAGCCTGGCCCTTAGAGAGCACCGGGGAGGTGGCGGGCTCGACGGCGACGACCTTAATCTCGGGGTTCTGCTCCTTGAGGAACTCGCCCACGCCGGTCACGGTACCACCGGTGCCAACGCCGGCGACGAAGATGTCGACCTGACCGTCGGTGTCGTCCCAGATCTCGGGGCCGGTCGTGGTCTTGTGAATGGCCGGGTTGGCGGGATTCACAAACTGGCCGGCGATGATGCTGTTGGGAGTCTCCTTCTGCAGCTCCTCGGCCTTGGCGATAGCGCCCTTCATGCCCTTGGAGCCGTCGGTGAGCACGAGCTGCGCACCGTATGCCTGCATCAGCTTGCGGCGCTCGACGGACATGGTCTCGGGCATGGTGATGATCACCTTGTAGCCGCGAGCCGCCGCCACCGAGGCGATGCCGACGCCGGTGTTGCCGCTCGTGGGCTCGATGATGGTGTAGTCGCCGCCGCGCACGAGCTTGCCTGCCTTCTCGGCCTCGTCAATCATGTTCTTGGCGACGCGGTCTTTAACGGATCCGGCGGGGTTGAAGTATTCCAGTTTGACGAGCACGCGAGCCTTGAGGTCCTCGTCGCCCTCAAAGTGGGTGAGCTCCAGAAGCGGGGTGTGGCCGATAAGCTGATCGATGGACGTGTAAACCTTGCTCATGGTGAACCTCCAAAGTGTTCAAATGACTGGATACCGTGTGGTTTTACGGTGTGTGTAGCAGCGAAACCCACAAACCTTATGGGTTGTTCGTTTTGCTGTTGGCAAGCATAGTAGACAGTAAAGCCTAGTAACGCAATAGGAAATAGAAGATTATTACGAGTCGATTAACCATCTTGACCGGAACGGGTATTTTCAAAACCAATATTTCGGCTAGAATTTCTACGGACTAAATGACCGAAAGGCAGCACTATACATGTTGGTTTCTACTAAGGGCAGATATGCCCTGCGCGTTATGGTCGATCTGGCCGAGCACCAGGCAGCCGGTCGCATCCCACTCAAAGAGATCGCGGCGCGACAGGGGATTTCCGAGAAATATCTCGAGAACATTTTGGCTACGCTCGTGCGCGCCAACATGCTCTCGGGCATGCGCGGCAAGGGCGGCGGCTATGTGCTCGCGCGCCCGCCCGAGCAATACACGGTGGGCGAGATCTTGCGCCTGACCGAGGGCAGTCTGGCGCCGGTCGCCTGCCTGGATGGCGACTGCAAGGGCTGCTCGCGTTCGGATGAGTGCCCCACGCTCGACGTGTGGAAGAACCTGGACAAGCTCATCAACGACTACCTCGACGGTGTGACGCTCGATCAACTTGTCGCTCCCAACCATGGCTACGACTACGTCATCTAACCCACACCTGCATTTGGGGACGGGGTGGAAATGGTAGATTTTCTCGCCCTTTGAGACTTGGCAAATAAGAAGGCCGCCCATTTTTGCGATGGGCGGCCTTCGTTTTGGGCTGTTGAGACGGACACGGCCGGAATGGCCGTTTTAGTCCTCGGCGATGCTGTCGAGGATGCTGCGCGTGATGGACACCAGGATGCTGCCCATAAAGGCCGATCCAAAGCTGGCGATGGAGATGCCGACGCCCAGCAGGTTGACCGACAGGTAACTCGCGAGCTCAAGCATAAAGCTGTTGACTACGAGCTGAAAAACACCAAGCGTAATAATAGTGAGCGGCAGTGAGATGACGGTCAGGAACGGCTTGACGAGCGAATCGACAATGTTCAGGAACAGTCCCACAAAGGCAAAGCAGACCCAGGTCTCGGCAAAGCCGAAGGGTTGGATACCGGGGACGAGGAACGTGGCGATCGCGATGGCGATCGAGGTGAAGAGCCAGTTAAGCATAAAGCGCATGGCGTGAATCCTTTCTTGCGCCGGGGTTGCTGGCGTCGCGTGAAGCGGCTTGCGGCGGCGACCTGGATGGTTGCGCGGGCGCGCCGCGGTGTTTGGGCGCCCATTGTCTCAAATATTCGTGGAGCTTACGTGCGCATACGGTTTCTAAACGGCGTTCGTCCTGAAAAACGCGCCGCTGGCAGAGAGTCTTGTCGCTTTAGTTTGGTGGTGTGCTACACTGCTACGGGCAAAAGCCACAGGCGTTGCCCTATTGCATAGAACGGGTGAACGATGCCCGATGTCAGTATCAACTTCGATGCCTTTTGGCGGGTTTGGCGGTGATCGATGAATATCGAGAACATGTTTGACAAGCCTGATGTCAAGCAGCTGGTCCACGCATTTAGCCTTTTGGACGACGAGAAGGATATCCAAGCGTTTTTGACCGATATCTGCACGCCGCGCGAGATTTGCGACCTTTCTCAGCGTTTGCAGGTTGCGCGCTATTTGGACGAGGGCGAGCCTTATGTTGAGGTTCAGGCCCGTACCGGCGCTTCGTCCACCACGGTGAGCCGCGTTTCAAAGGCGCTGAACGGCGAGTACGGTGGCTACCGCAAGATCCTCATTAAGTTGGAGGATGGCGAGTAGGCCAGCGACAACATTGAATTACGAAGAACCGTCCCTCCGGGGGCGGTTTTTATATGCCTGCAATCGGCTGGTGCGTTGGGTTCAGGTTGCTTTGTACCAAAAGATGGAACTGCGGTGGCAATGTGTCCGCTTGGGCGGGTAGGATGGATGCATTGATTATTGCGAACGGTTTGAGCGGAGGACCATGCCTGTTCGAATCTATACCACCAATGCCGGCACGGATTTGAGCGATGCCGAGTCGGCGCTGCTTGCCGACCTTATTGCCCGTCACGGGCGTGCCGTGTTGCTGGCACCAACGTTTGCCGAGCTCGATCTGTGCCGTCATGATGCGGCGGAAGCCGGCATTTCGCTGGGTATCGACTACAAGACACCCGCATCGTGGCTTCGCTCGCTTTGGGAGCTTTTGGGCGACGGGCGCGGTTTCGTCGACAACCTGCAACGTCAGATGCTGTTTTCGGATATGATTGCCCGCCGCGACGATGCCGACCTGCAGCCGCTTTCGCGTAGCCAGGGCACGGTGCGCATGCTCGCGCGCATGGCCCGCGATGTGCTGCCGGGTGTGGCGGGGACGACGGCCGAGCGATGCGGTGGCAACAATTGCCAGCCTGAGCCAAAAAGCGATGCCGAGGCTCGTGTGTTTGAGCTTTTGCGTGCCTACGCGGGCGGTTTGGACCGTCGAGATATGGTCGAGCCCTGCGAGGCAGCCGACATTATGGCCGGTGCCCTGGCCGATAGCCTGCCGGCGTGCGCCCGCGCCGTATGCGTGCGCGGTACCACGTCGTTTACGCACGGTCTACTCGAGCTGCTGTCTGCCGTGGCGAACAATGGGGGAGAGGTCGTCGTGCTGCTTGCCCGCGAGCAGGCGGCGATGCGCGAGGAGCTTGCCACGGCATTTGATGCCCGCGGTGTGCTGTTTGAGATCGCGCCGCTGGGGGAGGACGCCGTCGCGTCTGATGTCGCTTGCGGGGCCGCCGCTCAGCCTGCCTTTATTGAGGTCGCCGGCCCCCATGCCCGTGCTCATGTCTATGCGGACGCCATCGATAAGTTGGTGAAAGCGCACAAGGAGTCCAAGGCCGATAAAGCTACTGCAACGCCCGCCGACCCCGTGCGCGTGCTCGTCGTTTCTGCCCGGGCACCCCAGCTGTTCGGCGAGCTCGCCGCCCGTTTGGCGGCGCGTCACATTGCGGCCGAGACGACTGAGTTCACGGCGTTTTCCCAGTCCATCGCGGGCAGGCAGTTTACGGCGCTCGCCAACCTGATCGAGCGTATGAAAGCCGCCGACGAGGGCACCGCTTCCAAGACTGAGTGGTGGCCCGCGCCGGAGCTTACCGACTGGATCTACAGTCCGCTTTCGGGCGCTGATGCCGTCAATGCCCGTACCTTCGATAAGAATATGCGTCTCTCGCGCAGCAAGACTACCGCGGGCGTCAAGAGCCTGCTGCAGAGCGTTCAGGGCCAGGTGAGGGGCGCGCGCAAGGCGACGAGCGACGATAACTGGTTTAAGAACGTACCGTGTGTGGTCTCGGACGTGTTCCAGGCGCTGTGGCGCGACAAACCCGTGACGGCGCTCAAGGCCATGCTCGCCGTTGCCGAGGCGCTGCCCGATCGCGCTCTAGGCGGCCTTGACGGCCAGGCCCGTCGCCAGGCAGAGACGGCTTTGCTGCGCCATGCCATCGACATCCTTATGAACGATGCTCGCGCGCTCGACGTGTCGCAGGCCGCGACCGTGCCGGTTCTCGACGGCGTTCGAACCAAGGTGGACAAGCGCAGTACCGCCTACGATTACGAGACCTATGAGGTCGATCGCACACCACGAGCACAAGTGCGCTTCGCGTCGCTTGCCGATGCGTCGGTTCTTCGCCCTGGCAGCTACGATGCCGTGCTGTTTGCCGATGTCGACCTGGACAGCTATCCGCTTTCGCACGAAGAGGGCCCGCTTGCCACGTTGACAGCCGAGCTGCGCCGCGACGGCGTGTCTTTGGAGCCCGCTGCCCTGCTGCGCGTGCGCTTTGGCCGTGCGATGCAGGCGGCGAGCGGTCCGGTCGCGCTCGCCCGTGTGACGCACGATCGCCAGGCACGCGAGTGCTACCCGGCAGCCGTATGGACCGAGCTGTGGGCACATGCCGAGGCCGCTGGCGCTGCCAAGCCCATGCGCGTGGGCGAGGGCGATATCATCGCCGACTTTGATCCCGCTGCAGGCGAAGGTCTTAGGCGCGAGCGCGTGACCTGCGATGCTCCTCAGCATCTGAGCGATGAAGCCATTCCGTATCTGGTCCTGCGCCGTCGCGATGGCGAGGGTGAGGACGCGCCGCTCGTGCCGCGCCTGACGTCTGCCTCGCAGATCGAGGCCTATTCGACCTGCCCGCTATGCTGGTTCGTCTCGTACCGCGTGAAGCCCCAGTCGATCGACGCAGGCTTTGGCAATATGGAGAAGGGCAACTTTGTCCACGACGTGCTGGAACACCTGCACGCCCGTCTGCCCCAGGAGGGCATGGAGCGCGTGACGCCCGAGAACCTGCCACGTGCTCAGGAGCTGCTGCGCGAGGTCTTTGACGAGACCTTGGCCGAGCATGCCTCCAAGCGTGGCAACGAGGGCCCGCTGGTGCCGCTCTCTGCGGTGGAGGAGCGCCAGGTGGCCGAGATCTTGCCGCAGCTGGAGGGTGTGCTTGCCTACGAGTCCGAGGCACTTGCCCCCTTTGCCCCGCGCTACCTGGAGTTCGCCTTCAACGAGCTCAAGGTCGAGTATGCCGGTTGGCCGCTTGGCGGGCGCATCGATCGCGTGGACGTGGACGCCGAGAATCGTGCCGTGGTGATCGACTACAAGCATCGCACGGGCGTTGAGGAGTTTAAGCTCGCCGACCCTACGGTGCGCGACGAGGAATCGGGCACGGCGCCCATCGACGATCCACGCTGGTTGCCACCACATACCCAAACGCTCATCTACGCCCAGGCCATGCGCCGGGCGCTGGATTTGGACACCCGCGCGGCGCTCTACTTTTCGACCAAGGGTGGCAAGCCGGCGTTGCGCGGTGCTGCGAGCGCCGAGCTGCTCGAGGAAGAGCGCGGCGACGGTCGCATCCCGGGCCTTAAGAAAGGTTTCCCCGGCGAGGGTGGCAGCATGGACTTCGACGCCCTGCTCGATCGCGTTGAGGCTGGCATCGCCGAGCGCCTGCGCGAGCTCGAGGCAGGCAACGTTGCCGCCATCGACCCGACGTCGGCTCAGGCCGCGCATGCGCGCTGCTCGTATAACCACGAAGGAACGTTTGTAAGGAGGGACGTGTAGACCATGGATCTTTCGACTTTGATGCCGCAACAGCTGCAGATTGTCAAAACGCTCGACCGTCCGCTGTTTGTCTCGGCGGGCGCCGGTTCGGGCAAGACCTTTACCCTCACGCGCCGCATCGTCTACGCGCTCTCGCCCGAATCAGGTCCGTTCGTTGAGCATCTGGACCAGGTGCTCGCCATTACCTTTACCAAAGATGCCGCGGCCGAGATTCGCGACCGCGTGCGCCGTGCGCTTATCGACGAGGGCATGGACGAGGAAGCACTGACCGTCGACGACGCGTGGATCTCGACCATTCACGGCATGTGCTCGCGTATCCTGCGCGCGCATGCGCTGGAGCTGGGTATCGACCCCGAGTTCACGGTGCTCACCGATACCGACGAACTTATGGACCAAGCTGTTGAGCATGTGTTGGCCCGCGCGACGGCGCCCGATGCCGCCCCCGAGCTCGCGGCATCGCTCAAGGCCCTCTATGCCTGGTATCCCATGGCGGGCGAGGGCGGCCCCTTTGGCACCGGCACGACCATCAAGGGCCTGGTGCGCGACCTGCTGGAGCTGTCGAGCCAGTTGCCGGGCGGTATGGACGACGTGTGCGTGGCGCGCGGCCAGGCCGATACCTCGGCACTTGCCGATGCCTATCGTGCGGCGCTGGGCGCAAGCAAGGCCGCGACCGAGAAGGCGCAGACGGCGCTCGATGCCATCGACGCGTTCGAGGCGAGCGGCAAGACCATGGCCGATGCGGCGCGACTCATGATGTCGTGCACCATGCCGCGCGCGAGCAAGGCGTTCCCCAAGGAGCAGGTCGAGCTGCTCAAGGCGGAGGCTGCCGATGCATTTATCAATATCGTGCTTGCCTGCGGTGGCCCGGCGCTCGATGCGCTGGTGGGCTTGGCCCGCTCTGTAGAGGCTGAGTACCGCGCGCTGAAGGCTGCCCAGTCTGCCCTCGACAACAACGACCTGCTGCGCATGGCCTACGAGGCCCTGCGCGATTACCCGGCCATCCGAGTGGCATACGAGAGCCGCTTTAAGATGGTCATGATCGACGAGTTCCAGGATACCGACCAGATGCAGGTCGATCTGATCTGCTACCTGACGGGTGCGGGGGAGCGCGCGCTGTGCACCGTGGGCGATGCACAGCAGTCGATCTATCGCTTCCGCGGCGCCGAGGTCGAGGTGTTCCGTCGCCAGGAGCGCAAGGTAGGCGCTTCGGGCGCGGCGGCAGCTGCCAGCACCCCGGGCGCCGTCCTCGCTTCGTCCGAGGTGTCGGCCTCGTCCGGGGCACCGGCCGGTGAACTCGTCAAGCTCGTGCGCAACTTCCGCAGCCATGACGAGGTGCTGCGTTACGTGGCGCGCGTCTTCGATGGCGATGACGGCGGCCTGATGCAGGGCTTTTTGGATCTTGAGGCGAGCGACGGCCGCAAGGACACGCTGGTGGCAGACGCCTCGCGTCGCCAGGCCCTCTTTGTTGCCGGCGGCAGTACGCAGGAGCGCACACAGGCCAAGGCCCGTGCGATCGCCGAGCGCTTCCGCGCGCTTGCCGATGCCGGCCAGCCCCAGGGCGGCATGGTGCTGCTGCTGGGCCGCATGACCAACGCCGACGTCTACGCCCAGGCCTTCCGCGACCAGGGGCTCGACTGCGTCATCGCGGGCGGCTCGGTCTTTGCCCAAGCAGCCGAGGTGCAGACGGTGCGCGCCCTGGTTTGTGCGCTCGCCAATCCGGCCGATACGGCGCAGGGCCTTATGCCGCTGCTCGCCTCGCCGATGTTTGCACTCGGCGCCCAGGAGTTCCTGGCGCTGGCGACCAAACTCGACGATCAGACGGGCGAGACGTCGCGCCGCAACATCGATGCGGGCATCATGAGCGATTCCGATGTGCCGGGTTTGCAAGACTTGCCGCTCGTGACGCGCGCCCGCGAGGTGCTGCGGTATGCGCTTCGTCGCGTTGGCCGCGATTCGTTCGCCGCCATCGCGCGCGACGTGGTCAACGCCTCCGGCTGGTTTGTACGTCTGGCACAGCGTGGTCCCGAGGGCAAGGCCATTGCCGCCAACGTGCTCAAGGCGCTCGATGCCGTGGCCGAGGCGGAGGCCGAGTTCGGCAACTCGCCGCGTTCCATCGCGCTGGCCTTCGACCGCTTCTTGGCGGGCAAGGAAGCCCCGGGTGCCCTCAACGAGGGGGGCGACGGCGCGGTGCGCATCATGACGGTGCATGCCTCCAAGGGTCTGGAATATCCGGTCGTGGCGGTCGCCGAGTGCTTTGGCGTGCGTAAGTCCTCGGGTGCGGCACAGATGGGTCGCGTCGAGGGCGGAGCACAGGTCGTGGCACTGCCGGCACGTTTCGACGGCGTTAAGCTCGCCGACGGTACCTTTGTGAAGGGCGACGACGTCAAAAAGCAGTTTGAGCATGCGTTTAAGGGCAAGGGCACGTCGCTGTGGCTGCCGCCGGAGCTCATGGAGGACGTCTGTGCGACGGGCTCTCCCGCCGAGGCATTTGCCCGCCTGCGCAACGACGACCTGCGGCTTTCGCTCGAGGAGCGGGCCCGCTTGCTCTACGTTGCCATGACGCGTGCGCGCGAGCTGGTGATCTTGGCGATGGATGCTGGCGTGAGCCGTGGCAAGGTGACGGCGCCGACCTTCGATGTCGAGACCGATCTGACCTACGACGTGCTGCGCCGTATTTTGCCGACCGACGCTCTGGACATGCCGCAGCTCGATGCCGACCGCCTGGTGTTCGACAACTCCCAGCCGGGCGACTACGAGCTCATTTCGCTTTCGGACTTTACCTTTGGCGAGCAGGCGTTTGAGGCCAACGCTTCGCTGGATGCCGAGGGCAGGCTTGTTCGTGGCGATGCCGATGCCGCCGATAATGCTGCGCGCTCAACCGTCCCCGGTCCTGCCGACCCCAAGCCCGATTCGTTTGAGCTTGTGTATTCCCAGGCAGTGGGCGTGCGCATGGGCATCTGTCCGTATCCGATGCGTGATTCGTATAGCTACTCGTCAATCGCCGCGGCGCTCCATGCCGAGACGGAAGATCGTGCCGCCGAGGCACACGTGCCCATGGACGAGGCCGGCGATGATGCGGAGTCGGATGGCTCGGAGATGACGGATGCAGACGTGGCTGCCGTTGAGCCCGCCGGCAACCCCATGGCGCTGGGCTCGGCGTTCCATGCCGCCTGCCAGTGGCTGATCGAGATGGGTGCCGATGCGCTGCCCGCTGAGCGTGCCGATGCGCTGGCGCGCCTGTGGTGCCTGACGCCGGAGCAGCGTGAGCGCTTCGACGTTGCCCTGGACCGCTGGCTCAAGTCGGCTGTTCGTGCCGACTTGCTCGCGTGGCCGTGCGTTCGCGCCGAGGTGCCGTTCTTTTCACTGGGCTGCGAGGACGAGGACATCGCTCGCTACGGTGCTTATGCCGAGGGCGCCATCGACGCTTTGGCGACGAACCCGGCGGATTCGTCATGTGCGCTGGTCATCGACTACAAGACGGGCGGCGCGCCGGACGAGACGCCGGAACAGCTGCAGGAGAAGCACGCCCTGCAGGCGCGCGTCTACGCCGACGTTCTGCGCAGGGCGGGCTTTGAGGCTGTGACCGTCAAGTTCGTTCGCGTGGAGCAGGCCGATCCGACTCTCTTCGTCAATCCCGCCGAGCCCCAAGTAGTCACCTACAATCTCTAGCCCTCAGATAGCTTGCGGTGGAATAGTTCCTGTATTGCGGCCCAGATGGCCCAAGCGGGAACTATTTCACCGCAACTCAAGAGGAGCCGTGTGGGTTTGGCTAGGTTCGGGTGCTGTCCGTGCCGTGGGGTAAAATCGTTCAGTCAGAACACGAACCCGCATCGGAGCTCATCACATGGCATTCGTCCATCTGCACAACCACACTGTCTTTTCCATGCTCGACGGCGCAACCCGTATCCAGGATATGGTCAACCGTGCCGTTGAGCTGGGCATGCCCGCCGTGGCCATTACCGACCACGGCTACATGTATGGCGTGCCCGACCTGGCGCTGGCCTGCGACGCCGTCAACCACAACACGCCCGAGTACAAAACCTGGAGCCACGACAAGGCCTTCCTGGAAAAGGACCGCCGCGACGAGCTGGTGGAGCCCGATCCCGAGGAAAACCCGCGCGAGCATGCCCAGTATGTGAAGGACATGGCCATGTGGGACGAGAAGGGCAACATCGACGAGCTCAAGCCGCCCCTGGTCATCAAGCCCATCTTTGGCTGCGAGGTCTACTTTACGCCGGACGAGACCCTTGCTCGCGACCACAAGCCCGAGCTCTACCACATGATCCTTCTGGCCAAGGACCAGGAGGGCTACGTCAACCTGATGCAGACGGTTTCCGAGGCCGCCGTGCAGGGCTTTTACTACAAGCCGCGCGTGACGCTCGACAACCTGCGCCGCCACGCCAAGGGCATGATCTGCACGAGCGCCTGCATCGCGGGCATCATCCCCAAGTACATCGACCGCGGTGACATGGAGGGCGCCATCAAGTGGGCCGAGACCTTCCGTGACACCTTCGAGCCCGGCGACTTCTACATCGAGATCCAGGAACACGGCATCACCACCGACAACGGCCTGACCGACGAGCAGATGGACCGCACGCTCATCGACATCGCCAAGCAGGTGGGCGTCAAGGTCATCGCCACCAACGACTTCCACTACCTGCGCCGCGAGGACGCGCCCGTGCAGGACGTCATCATGTGCATTGGCATGAACGCCAAGGTCGACGACCCTAACCGCATGCGCATGACCGGCTCGGAGTTTTACATGAAGACCGAGGAGGAGATGCGGGCGATGTTCCCGTATTGCCCCGAGGCCTGCGACAACACGCTCGAGATCGCCGACAAGTGCTACGTTGAGCTGGACTGGGACTCCATCATCCTGCCGCGCTTCCCGTTGCTCGATCCCGGCGAGACGCACGAGAGCCAGTTCCGCCGCGAGTGCGAGAAGGGCCTGCGCCAGCACTACGGTGACGACTGGGCCACGCGCGAGATCGGCGGCGTCAACATCAAAGAGCGCTTTGAGTACGAATACAAGGTCATCTGCGACAAGGGCTTTGCCGCCTACTTTTTGATCGTTGCCGAGTACGTGCAATGGGCCAAGGACAACGGCATCGGCGTCGGCCCCGGCCGTGGCTCGGCCGCCGGCGCTATCGTCGCCTACGCCATGAACATCACCGCGTTCGACCCGCTCGAGAACGGCCTGATGTTCGAGAGGTTCCTGTCCCCGCAGCGTACCGAGATGCCCGATATCGATATGGACTTCGACGATGAGCGGCGCCTCGAGGTCGTGGAGCACGTTCGCCAGCTCTACGGCCCCGAGAAGGTTACCCACGTCATCACCTACTCGACCATTAAGGCCAAGCAGGCCATCAACGACGCCGCGCGCGTCCTGGACTACCCGGTCTACATGGGCCAGCGCCTGTCCAAGATGGTCTCGAGCGACCCCAAGGTCAAGCTCAAGCAGGTGCTCGAAAAGCAACCCGGCAAAGAGGATCTGTTTAACCCCGACTTTGCCGAGGCCTATAAAAAGGACGACGACGCCCGCCGCATCATCGACACGGCGCTCTCGATCGAGGGCCTTACCCGTGGCGAGGGCGTGCACGCGTGCGCCGTTCTGATTTGCCGCGACCCCGTCAACGAGCACGTGCCCACCAAGCTCGATACCAAGGGCGGCGTCGAGATTACCCAGTACGAGGGCCATACCGTTGCCGACATGGGCCTGCTCAAGATGGACTTCCTGGGTCTGCGTACGCTGACGGTTATCTCCAAGGCCAAGGCCAACATCAAAAAGAACTTCGGCATCGACATCAAAGAGGAAGAGATTCCCTTTGACGACCCCGAGATCTTTAAGCTCATGGGCTCCGGCCACACCGCCGGCGTCTTCCAGGTCGAGTCCGCCGGCATGACGGCCACGATCAAGAACATGAAGCCCACCGAGTACAAGCACGTCGTGGCATTGATCGCTCTGTACCGCCCGGGACCGCTGGGCGCCGGCATGGTTTCGTCCTATATCAACCGTATGAACGGCAAGGAACCGGCTGTCTCCTACGACGACCGTCTGGACGACATCCTGGGCGAAACCTACGGCACCATGGTCTATCAGGAGCAGGTTATGCTCATCTCCGTCGAGATGTGCGGCTTCTCCAAGGGCGAATCGGACTCGCGTATCCGTAAGCCCGTGGCTAAGAAAAAGATCAAGCTGCTCACGTCGACGGTGCTCCACTGGGAGGATGGCTCGGACGAGACCACCTACGACCACTGGATGAACGGCGCTATCAAGAACAACTACACGCGCGAGGTCGCCCAGAAGATTTGGGACGATGTTCTTGAGTTCGCGTCCTACGCCTTTAACAAGTCGCACTCCGCCGGCTACGCCATCCTGGTTATGCAGACGGCGTGGCTCAAGGCGCACTATCCGCACGAGTACATGGCGGCCGTTCTGACGTCCTATACGGGCAAGACCGACAAGATCGTTCACTACGTCTCGGCGTGCCGTCACGACGGCATCCCCGTGCTGTCGCCAGATGTCAACGAGTCCGGTACTGAGTTCACGGCTACCAAGGAGGGCGTGCGCTTTGGTCTGGCCGGCATCCGCGGCGTGGGCACCGGCGTGGCGCAGGCGATTATCGCCGAGCGCGAGGCGGGCGGTCCGTTTAAGACGCTGCACGACTTTGTCGAGCGCGTGGACTCGAGCCAGGCCAACCGCCGTGTGATCGAATCGCTCATCAAGGCAGGCGCCTTCGACTCCACGGGGTATCCGCGTCGCCAGATGATGCACTTTGTGGATAAGAACAACCCTGAGAACATCATCGATGCCGCGGTGAAGCGCCAGAAGGATCGTGCGAGCGGCCAGACGTCGTTCTTCGACATGTTTGGTGATGTTGAGGGCTCGGGCTTTGAGGTGAGCGTGCCCGATCCGGATGGCCAGGAGTGGGACCGCCACCTTAAGTTGAGCCAGGAGAAGGAGGTTCTGGGCATCTATGTCTCGGACCACCCGCTGCGCCCGTTTGAGTATGCGCTGGCCAAGGCACGCGACTTCTCGTTCTCGCAGATCGACACTGGCTACGAAGTTCAGAATCCTACGGGCGGTACCATCAACCAGGAGATTCCCGAGGGCAAGGCGCTGTGGTGGGCCGGCATGGTCTCGAGCGTGTCCAAGCGCGTGACCAAAAACGGCGACCCCATGGGCATCGTGCAGCTCGAAGACATGGAAGGCGAGGCCACGGTCGTGGTGTTCCCCAAGACCTACAAGGAGGCCGAGGGGTATCTGTATGGCGAGGTCGATCCCGAGACCGGCGCGCAGCTGTCCGACGCGTTTGTGCGCATTAAGGGCAAGCTCGAGCGCTCGGACCGCGGCGACCAGATCATTGCGCAGGAGATTGTGCCGCTGGAGCTTAGCGAGGAGAAAAACAAGCCCAAGGTCTTTGAGGTCATGGTGCCCAACAGCCGATTTAGCCAGGGCAATATGGCGCGCCTGGCCACGGTGCTCACCACCAACCCGGGCGGCGACCGCGTGGAGATCTTTATTGAGCAAGTCGACGGGCGCGTGCTGCGTGCCGAGGTGCCGGCCAAGGTCAATGCACGCTCGATTCCGCTGCTGGCAGAGGCAAAGGCCATCGTCGGCAACCAAGGCCGCGTGACGGTTATCTAAGCTACCCCGGGTGAGATTGGAGGAAGTGATGGCGCAGGGGACGTTTGTGCAGGCGCTCCGGAAAGAGGCGGCGCTGAGTGGCACCTTTATGAAGGGGCGTTCGCTCATGCTCAACGGCGCCGTGCTGTCGATCGAGGACAGCGGCTCGCGCTTCTCCAAAAACGTGACGGTTGAGGGCTCGGTGCGCGGTTCGCGTGGCGACCTGTACAAGACGCGCGTGGCGCTCGACATGGACGAGCACGAGGTGATCGACTACGACTGCGATTGCCCCGCTGCCTATCGCTACCCCGGCATGTGCAAGCACGCTATTGCCACGGCTCTGGCGTATTTGGATGCCAGCGGCGCCGAGCCCGTCGAAGGTTTGCGCACGCCGGTCCGCACGTTTGCGGCGCAGCCGAAACAGCCCGCGCGCAACGCGCCCAAAGCGCCGGCCGTCAATCCCAACTTTCCCTTTCCGGCGCCCGTCCCCACGAGTCCCAGCCTCATGGCGGCGCTCTCCGATCTTTCGGACGCGCGCATGGATGAGCTGGCGAGCATGCGCCGCAAGCTCGCCGGCAGTGTGGATCCCGATGCCCCCAAGGCGGTGTTGGAGCCCTCGCTGGTGCCGTATTACAATCCACTGTTTGCCGAGCGCTTTAGCTGGGCGCTCGAGCTTCGCATTCGCTGTGGATCGGTCTCCTACGTGGTCAAGGACATCGACGGCATGGCCGATGCCTACGTGCGCGGCGGCACCTTCTCGTACGGCAAGAAGCTCACGTTTGTCCATACGCCCGAAGCCTTCGAAGACGTGTCGACAAAGCTGCTCAACCTTGTCGTGACGACAGTTGCCTATCTCGATGACATCACAAGCTCGCGTTCGGCGTCGTACGACTTTGCCCGCAGCGGTTTTGTCGCCGAGCGTCAGTTGCCGCTGTCCGAGCATAGCATCGTATATGTGCTGGACCTGTTGCGCGGCCAGACCATCTCTTTTGAGCCCGCCTGGTCGCGGGGGACGACGACGCATCGCACCTATGACGTGGCGGTTGAGATGCCTCCGGAAGGGGAGGACGAGGCGCTGTCTGAGCGCCCACCGCTCCTTGCCGCCAAAATCGCGCCGGCGGCTGGTGGCAGCTACGATCTACGCCTGCCGGCCGATGCATACTGCTTTGCTTCGGGCGACGTTGCCTATCTGGTCGACACCCGCCGTGCGCGCCGCGCCGATGTAGCGTTTGCCCAGCATGCGGCGCCGTTCCTATCGCGCTTACTGCCCTGTCGCACGCCGATCCATATCGCTGTCGACCAGGTGGGGGAGTTCTGTCGTATGGCGCTGCCCATTTTGCGCGACTATACCGACCTTACCGCGCCCGCCGCGCTCGATACCGTGGCGCCCGAGCCGAGCTTTGCTATGGCGATCGGCGTCGACGATGGGCTTGTGACCTGCAAAATTACGGTTGCCTACGGCGACTGGTCGGCAGATCTCTTTAGCCTGGGCGCTCCGGGCAGCCCCTTCGAAGAGCAACGCCCCGGCGTGCCGCCCCGCGACGAGGTGGCAGAGTTTCGTGTTATGGACACGGCGGCCCTGTACTTCGATTTCTACGAGGGCGGTCTGGCGTTTGAGGAGCGCGATGACGAGAGCTTGTTCTGCCTGCTGACCGAGGGCCTGTCCGCCCTGTCCGAGCTGGGTGAGGTCATGCTCAGCGACCGTCTGCGCCAGATTTCGGTGCGACCCGCGCCCAAGCTCTCGGTTCGTGCGACCGTCAAGAGCAATCTGCTCGACGTCGAACTGGGCGCGAGCGGCCTTTCGGCGTCAGACCTTGCCATCTACCTCGACTCCTACAAGCGTCACCAGACGTTTGCGCGCCTTACGTCCGGCGACATCATTCGTTTGGACGAGGGTGCCCGAGCCGCGTTTGGCCTTGCCGAGGATCTGGGGGTCGATGCTGTTGACCTGCTCGACGGCGTGTCGCTTCCCGCGTCGAGCACCCTGTTCGTCGATAGCATGCTCGCGCGCACGCCCGCGCTCGAGGCCGATCGCGACGCTGCGTTCCGCCGCACCGTCGAGCGCTTGGATACGCTCGGCAAGATGGACTTTACGGTGCCGGCATCGCTCAAGGCAACGATGCGCGGCTACCAGGTCGACGGATACCAGTGGCTCGGCTCGCTCGAACACCTGGGCCTTGGCGGCATCTTGGCCGACGACATGGGCCTGGGCAAAACGCTGCAGATGATCGCGCATATCCTGGCGCGCGTGGAAGCGGGGGACATTAAGCCCACGCTTGTGGTGTGCCCTGCGTCGCTCGTGTACAACTGGACTGCCGAGCTGGAGCGCTTCGCCCCGTCGCTCGATGTGTGCGCCATCGTGGGCGCCAAGGCCCAGCGTCGCGTGCAAATCGCCGGCGTGGCCGAGCATAACGTGGTCGTGACGTCATATGACCTTATGCGGCGCGATATCGACGAGTACGTCGAGCAGGACTTTGCCCGCGTGGTACTCGATGAGGCCCAGTACATTAAAAACCCGCTCACCCAGGTGGCGCGTGCCACCAAGCGCCTGCCGGCCGGCGTGCGCTTTGCCCTGACGGGCACGCCCATCGAAAACCGCCTATCCGAGCTCTGGAGCATCTTCGACTTTTTGATGCCGGGCCTACTTGGCACGCGCGAGTCGTTTGCCAAGCGCTTCGAAAGCCCGGTCGAGCATGCCGAGGGCGACAGTGCCGCCCGCCTGCAAGCGCTCGTGTCGCCGTTTGTGCTGCGCCGTGTCAAGGAAGACGTGGTGGCCGACCTGCCCGAGAAGATCGAGGATACGGTCATGGCGCAGCTTACCGGCGAGCAGCGCAAGCTCTACCTGGCCAACCAGGACCGCATCGCCCAACAGGTGCAGCACCGCGAGTCACCCGAGTTTAAGAAAGACAAGCTCAAGGTGCTCGCCGAGCTCACCAAGCTGCGCCAGATCTGCTGCGACCCGCGTCTGCACTACGAGGATTACAAGGCGGGGAGCGCCAAACTCGATACGTGCATGGAGCTCGTGCACGGCGCACTCGACGGCGGGCATCGCATCCTGTTGTTCAGCCAGTTTACGGGTATGCTCGATATCATCGGTAAGCGCTTGGCCAAGGAGGACATCGACTTCTTTAAGCTCACGGGCGCTTCGTCTAAGGAGAGCCGCGCCAAGATGGTCGCGCAGTTCCAGGAGGGCGAGGTTCCGGTCTTTTTGATTTCGCTCAAGGCGGGCGGCGTGGGCCTTAACCTGACGGCTGCCGACGTGGTCATCCACTACGACCCGTGGTGGAACGTGGCGGCGCAGGACCAAGCAACTGACCGTGCACACCGTATTGGCCAGCAACATACCGTGACCGTGTACAAGCTCATCGCCAAGGACACGATCGAGGAACGCATTATGCGGATGCAGGAGTCTAAGCGCGACCTGGTCAACAGCGTACTCGGCGGCGACGGCATCTCGTCGGCACTGTTCACGCGCGAGGATGTTCTGGCGCTGCTCGGCGGCGACGGGCGTTAACCCGCTCGGGTGAGGCCGCCAGGGCGGATAGCCCGCGCTGTCCCATCGTCCCCGCTCGTTATGTGTTCATTTGCAATGCCGTGGATGGTTTGTCTGCCTTTGGGCATAAGAACCATCAAGAACATTGGCACATCAGCAAAGGAGAACATCATGGCGAAATTCTTTAAGGACCCCGACGGCAAGCTCATCGCTGCCCTTGGCGACGACGTTGCGACCCCTGCCGGTTGCACGGAGCTGACCGCAAACACTGAGGACGCGGCGCATGAGAAGCACGTGCCTGTTGTCGAGACCGAGCGCGACGGTCACGTGATTCGCGCCCGAGTTGGCTCGGTCGAGCACCCCAGCCTGCCCGAGCACTACATTGAGTGGATCGCCCTTGAGGCCGAGGGCCGCTTAGAGGTCCATTACCTTGAGCCCGGCATGAAACCCGCGACGTTTTTCGCGGGCGGCTCCAAGACCGGTACCGTCTATGCCTACTGCAACCTGCACGGGCTGTGGTCCGCGACATTCTAGGAGCGCGCCCCCGCTCGGGGTATCATAGCTAGCATATGCACATGCAAGCGCCGGCTGCATTATGCGGCCGGCGCTTTTACTACGATTTCGATGGTTTACGACGGAAAGGGCTGGGCCATGAAGCTCGCGCTTGCACAGATCGATATGCGCCTGGGTGATATTGAGGGCATTTGCGGCCGCATTGAGGACCAGGCTCGTCTGGCCCACGAGCGCGGGGCGCGCGTGCTGTGCGTTCCGGCTCCGCTCTTTATGGGCGCCATGCCCGGTGGCCTGGTGGGCGCTGCCGACTTTGAGCACGACATGCTTGCCGGCTTGACTGGTGTCGCCGAGCGTATCCAGGAGCTTGACATGATCTGCATCGTGCCCGCGGCGGTTTCGTTTGAGGGCCAACCGCTGCTCGACTACATGATGCTCAAGGACGGTCATGTGGTGCCGGCGCGTTCGAGCATTGCCTTGCAGCGTGGCGAGAACAACGACACGCGTTGGGCGCCGCCGGTGTTCGACGTGGACGGCGTGCGCATCGCCGTAATTTTTGACTTGGACCGCGAACTCGAGATGTTGCCGACCGGTGTTGACCTCATTGCGTATTTCCAATTCAACGCGTTTGACATGACCGACCGCGAGACTGTTGCCATTGCCGCCGTTCGCAGCGGCGCCTACCGCAAGGTCGCCTCCAAGCGCAGCGTGTGGTTTGCCTGCATGGCGCCGGTCGGTGCCTATGACGAGTCGGTGTATACCGGCGGTTCGTTTGTGCTCGACGACTGCGGTCGCGTGGTGGCCCAGGCGCCGTGCTTTGAGGAGAGCCTGCTGGTTCAGGAGATTCAGCGCGGCGTGATGCTCGATGCCCTGGAGGATCACGAACTGCCCGAGTTCCGTTCCGAGGAGTGGCTGTGGCAGGCGCTGGTGCTCGCCGTGCGCGACAACGCCCGAGCCCACGGTGCGTCGCGTGCTGTGGTGGCACTCGAGGGTGACTTGCCGTCGTCCCTGCTGGCGGCGCTGGCCGTCGACGCTCTGGGCCCGCGCAATGTGATTGGCCTGGTGCTGGGGCGCAACCGTATCTTTACGCCGGCGCAGGAAGAAGCCGAGGCTGCCCGCTGTGCCGCCGTCCGCGCCATCGCCGAGCGTCTGCACATTCGCACCGTCGAGCGCGATGCACCGGATGCGGCGCGCGTGCTCGATCGCGACGTGTCGGCGGGCGATGCCGAGCGCCTGCGCTCGCGCACGCTGGGCCTGATGCTGGAGGATACGGCGCTCGAGCTGGGTGCGATGGCGCTGAGCCCGCTGTCCAAAACCGAGTACGCGCTGGCGGCGCCGGCGCTTTGCGGCGGCTACCAGGGCGACTTTGCGCCCTTTGGCGATGTGTACCTGTCGACGCTTGAGTTTGTGGCGCGTGTGCGCAACCGCACGTCTGCCGTGGTGCCCCAAGAGCTCGTGACGCTCAACGCAGTGGAAGATTGTATGGAGCGCGTGCTGGCGCAGGCGCTCTCGACGCTCGACGGTCCGGTCGATATGCTCGACCGTGCGGCACAGCTGCTCGGCGGGCTTGAGCCGGGTGAGGTCGATGGCGCGCTCGAGGCGCACGTGGACCGCAATCGATCTTTCGACGACATCCCGATGGCCGCTGGCAAGCCTGAGGCCTGCTCGCTGCTGCTGATGCTCGTTCGACAGGGTGAGGCTGCCCGCCGCATGTTGCCGATGGCGCCGATCGTCTCGGCCCGTTCGTTTGCCGAGCGTGCCTGGCCGTATATGCTCGCGTGGTCCGACCTGGGGCTTAACGGCAAGGAGCGTATGACGGTCGATTCGCTGGCGCGCGCCGAGGTGCGCCGTTTTGCTGACGAGGATACGAGCGAGCGCGTGCGAAACGAGATGATGGGCGTGCTGGGCGAGCTACTGGGTATTTCGCCCGAGCAAATGGAGGAGCTGCGCTCTGAGGACGGTCAGCGTCGTTTACACGAGGGAATGAAAAAGTTCGAGGGCGAGGTTCAGGACGCCATCGATAAGATGATGGGCGGCCAGGGTGGCCCGCAGGGTGGGCCCCAGGGTGGCCCGATGCCGCATCCGCCGGTTGATCCGAGGCAGTTCCCCTTTTTCTCGCAGAACTAACTATGGGATAGGATTCGCTTCCAACCCTGACACTTCAACTAAGCATCTTGGCCCCGTTGTGTTATTCTAGAACAGACGTTCGTGAATGATGCGCGGGGCCTTGTCTTGCGCTGTGCTTGTGGCGAGGGGAGGTTGGCTTGGTTATCTTGGGCATCGACCCCGGTTTGGCCCATACGGGTTGGGGGATTATCGAGGAGCGGCGCGGCGAGGTTCGCTGCCGTGCCTATGGCTGCATCGAGACCAGTGCCGGAAGTCCGCTCGCGGTGCGCCTGTCGCATATCGCCCGTGACCTTAAGGATGTCGTCGAGCGTTATCGACCCGACACGGCTGCTGTCGAGAGTATCTACTTTGGCGCCAACGTTCGTTCGGCCATCCCCACGGCGCATGCCCGCGGTGCTGCACTCGTAGCGCTTTCGGAATGCGCGCTCGAGATTGGCGAGTACACGCCCATGCAGATCAAACAGGCTGTGGTGGGCACCGGCGCCGCGGACAAGCGGCAGGTCGCCTACATGGTACGCACTCTAACACAGCTCGACCACGACCCGCATCCCGACCATGCCGCCGATGCCCTGGCCTGCGCCATCTGCCACGTAAACCTCAGCCGCACCCGCGCCCTCACCGGTGGCGAGTTCTATCAACAGAGAGGAACCGGATACTGATGATCTCCCAGCTCCACGGAACGCTTGTCGAGGCCACGATGAGCTCGGCTGTCGTCGATGTGTCGGGCGTTGGCTTTGAGCTCGGCATCTCGGGCAGCACTGCGGTCACGTTGCCGACGCCCGGCGGCGAGGTCCGCCTCTACACGCGCATGCAGGTGCGCGAGGACGCCATGACACTTTTCGGTTTTTCCTCAAAGGATGAGCGCACGATGTTCGACCGGCTCGTGTCCGTTTCGGGCGTTGGCCCGCGCCTGGCGCTTGCCGTGCTTTCCACCTATACCGTGGGGCAGCTGTATTCGCTGGTGATGGCCGAGGACGACAAGGGCATGGCCAAGGTACCCGGTGTGGGCAAAAAGACAGCTCAGCGCCTGATCCTGGAACTCAAGAGCACCTTTGCCAAGGATAAGGGCTTTGTGCCGGTCGACGTGATTCCCGGCCAGGTTGCGATGCCCGTGCCCGCTGCTGCTCCCTCGGCCATCGATGATGCCCGTGCGGCGCTCCTTTCCATGGGCTTTAGCCCGCAGGAGACCGATGTTGCCCTGAGCGGGTATGATGGGCAGAATATGCGTGTCGAGGATCTGCTCGGCGCGGCGCTTAAGCGACTCGGAATGGATGCGTGATGTGGGAAGCCGATGACTCTCAGGACCTGTGGGCGACGCCCGGTAACTCGCCGGCGGCATCCATGGCGCACGGCGAGCGCATGGTGGGCTCGGAGCTGACGGCCGAGGACCTCGATGTCGACCGCACTTTGCGCCCCCAGCGCCTGGACGACTACTGCGGCCAGGAGCACATCAAGCAGAGCCTGCGCGTGTTGATCGAAGCGGCGCAGAACCGTGGCGAGACGCTCGACCACGTGATTTTCTCGGGTCCTCCGGGCCTGGGCAAGACCACGCTGGCCACCGTTATCGCCAACGAGCTGGGCGCTCAGATCAAGACCACGAGTGGCCCTGCCATCGCACGCACGGGCGACCTGGCGGCCATCCTTACTAACTTGCAGCCGGGTGATGTGCTGTTTATCGACGAGATCCACCGCCTCAACCGTTCGGTCGAGGAGGTCCTGTACCCCGCGATGGAGGACTTTGCCCTCGATATCGTGATTGGCAAGGGTCCGGCGGCGCGCTCGATTCGCCTGGATATTCCCAAGTTTACGCTGGTAGCGGCAACGACCCGCTCAGGCATGTTGACAGGCCCGTTGCGCGACCGCTTTGGCATTTCATATCGCCTGGATTACTACACGGTCGAGGAGCTCGCGCAGATTGTGACGCGCTCGGCGACTATCCTGGGCGTGACGATCGACCACCCCAGTGCACTCGAGATCGGCTCGCGTTCGCGCGGCACGCCACGTCTTGCCAACCGCCTGCTCAAGCGCGTGCGCGACTATGCGCAGGTGCGCGGCAACGGTCCCATTGAGCTCGATATCTGCCGTCAGGCACTCGAGTTCTTCGAGATCGACGAGCTCGGTCTGGACTGGATGGATATTCGCATTTTGGAGACGCTCGCCAAGACGTTCTCCGGTCGTGCCGTGGGACTTACGACCCTTGCCAGCGCGGTGGGCGAGGACCCGGGCACGCTCGAGGATGTCTATGAGCCCTATTTGCTGCAATGCGGGTTGATGATTCGTACGCCGCAGGGCCGTCAGGCAACCCTTCGCACCTTTGAGCACCTGGGGATTGAACCTACCGTTTAGGGCGCTTTGTTTTGGCGGGCTGTTGGGCTATCGCTGGGCATCGGGTAAACATATCGCCGTTCATCGGTTATGGGCGTTTTACTATTGCGCGCCCGTGCTATGCTGAATT
Source organism: uncultured Collinsella sp. (assembly GCA_902494565.1). Taxonomy (GTDB): domain Bacteria; phylum Actinomycetota; class Coriobacteriia; order Coriobacteriales; family Coriobacteriaceae; genus Collinsella. Next base: position 29,418 of record CABUTN010000012.1, read on the forward strand.
GGTCTTTTTCTCATTCGGTAACGAAAGGACCGCCCATGCCTACTGACATCGAAATCGCACGTTCCGTCACGCCGCTGCCCATTACCGAGGTGGCTAAGAACGCCGGCGTCGACGTAAAGCACCTGATTCCGTACGGCTTCGACAAGGCTAAGGTTGACTATTCACTGCTCAACGAGCCGACCGATCACCAGGCCAAGCTCGTCCTCGTGACCGCTATCAACCCAACGCCTGCGGGCGAGGGCAAGACCACCACGACCATCGGTCTGGCCGATGGCCTGCGTCGTCGCGGCGTCAAGAGTGCCGTGGCCCTGCGCGAGCCTTCGCTCGGCCCCGTCTTTGGCGTTAAGGGCGGTGCTGCCGGCGGCGGCTGGGCTCAGGTCATCCCCATGGAGGATATCAACCTGCACTTTACCGGCGACTTCCACGCTATCGGTGCTGCCAATAACCTGCTGGCCGCCATGCTCGACAACCATATTCAGCAGGGCAATCAGCTCGGTATTGACGTTAAGCGCATCACTTGGAAGCGCGTCGTCGATATGAACGACCGTCAGCTGCGCCACGTTATCGACGGCATTGGCGGTAAGGCCCAGGGCGTGCCGCGCGAGGACGGCTTCGATATCACCGTCGCCTCCGAGGTCATGGCAATCCTGTGCCTGTCTACGAGCATCAGCGACCTCAAGGAGCGCCTGGGCGAGATCGTCGTCGGCTACAGCTTTGCCGGCGAGCCCGTCCGTGCCCGCGACCTTAAGGCCCAGGGTGCCATGGCCGCGTTGCTTAAGGACGCGCTCAAGCCCAACCTGGTGCAAACGCTCGAGGGCACGCCCGCGTTTGTCCACGGCGGTCCCTTCGCCAACATTGCCCACGGCTGCAACTCTATCATGGCCACGCGTATGGCGATGCGCTTTGGCGATGTCGCCATTACCGAGGCCGGCTTCGGTGCCGATTTGGGCGCCGAGAAATTCCTCGACATCAAGTGCCGCATGACGGGCGTTCGCCCCAGCGCCGTCGTGATCGTCGCTACCGCTCGTGCGCTTAAGTACAACGGTGGCGTCGCCAAGGCCGATCTCAACGAGGAGAACCTCGAGGCACTCAAGGCTGGCATGCCCAACCTGTTGCGTCACGTCGACAACATCCAGAACGTATATGGTCTGCCCTGCGTGGTCGCCATCAATCGCTTCCCGACGGACACCGAGGCCGAGCTTGCTCTCATCGAGTCCGAGTGCCAGAAGCTCGGCGTCAACGTTAAGCTTTCCGAGGTCTGGGCCAAGGGCGGCGAGGGCGCGCTCGAGCTTGCCGATGAGGTCATGCGTCTGATTGAGCAGCCGAGCGAGCTCAAGTTTGCCTATGAGGACGGCGCTGATGTCGCTGATGCCCTCGAGGCCGTTGCCACCAAGGTCTACCGCGCCGACGGCGTTGACTTTACGCCGGCCGCCAAGCGCCAGCTCGCCGAGCTGCGCGAGAATGGCTTTGGCAACCTGCCGGTGTGCGTCGCCAAGACGCAGTACAGCTTTAGCGACAACGCCAAGGCCCTGGGCGCTCCCGAGAACTTCCGCATCACCGTGCGTGAGCTCAAGGTTTCTGCCGGCGCCCACTTTGTGGTCGCGCTGACCGGCAGTGTTCTGACCATGCCTGGTCTGCCCAAGGTGCCCGCGGCCGAAAACATCGACGTCGACAACGACGGCGACATCACCGGCCTGTTCTAAGCCTGCTGTCCATAGCTGCTAGCCCGCCCCGTCGCGCCTACCAAGGCTCGGCGGGGCTTTTTGATCCTTAGGCACGCGCATGTCTTGTAGATACCGGCGGGCTTTGCCCATCATAGGCTTTTGCGCGGGTAGAATGCATGGATAACTTGATGCTTGCAGGCGACGGAAAGGAAACGTTGCATGGACCAGGACAAGACGACCGTGATGGGCGGCTACGGTTCCGCGCAGGCTGGCGATAGCGCCGATGCGACTCGCGTTGTTTCCAACCCCGGTTATACCGACCCCGCCGCGACGCAGACGTCTGCCGAACCCACACGGGTTATAGGCTACGGCGATACACCACGGGATCCGTTTGATTATGCACCGCAGGACCCGTATGGCAATGCGGCGCCGGACCCGTATGGCAATGCGGCGACAGATGCTTATAACAACCTGCCGCATAATCCCATTCCGCAGCCTCAGCAGACGACGTATATGCCGCGTACGGCGCAGGTCCAGTCTCGTTATGAGTCGCGCGATCCGCATGCGTGCCAGCCGTATCGCGAGTATCCCAAATCGATTCCGCAGTATGGTGAGGACGAGGAGAAGGCACCGTCGCGTTCGTCGAGCGTGATCAAGAAAATCCTGATTGTGCTGGCGATCTTCTTTGCCTTGTCGATCGTGTTCGCCATCGTGTCGGGCATGCTCAACAAGCGGGGCGCCACGACCGATGCCACGACCGAGCAGGCCGAGACCACCCAGTCTGCTGCCGTCGACCTGAGCGATATCCCGGGACAGTACTGGTCCAACGCCAAGAAGCTCCTCAAGTCGCGCGGAGCCGACCTTTCGAACGCCGTGATTCTGACCGACGATGGCTCAACGCCCGTCATCGATTCCAACTGGGTTGTTACGAATGCCTACTATAACGACAACGGCAACCTGGAGATTCAGCTCACGCACAAGAACAGCTATGGCAACTCGTCCGGCGGCCAAAGCGGTACCGACAGCTCGAGCTCCAATACGCTGGAGGACTTGAGCAACAAGGCGCAGGAGTTGGGAGATAAGGCGCAAGAGCTGGGCGATACGGCACAAAACCTGGGTGATACTGCTCAGAATCTGGGCGATATGGCTACCAATGCCTGGGACGCTCTGCAAAACGGCATTTCGGGCGCACAGGGTAACTAGCTGTTAAGCGGGCTACAGCTGCTCTGCCGGACGGTCGGGCGAGCTAAAGCCCGAGTCAAACGTAACGACGCATGATGCATCGGGCCGGCGCTCGTGCACGATGCGCGTGACGAGCTCCAGTAGCTCTTCGTCGGATATGTCAAAGCCGTCGGGACGCACCAGGTCAAACGAAACAAAGCCGTCGTGCTCGTGCAGGTCGTGGATGGAAAGCGCAGGGTCGATCTGCGCTACGCCGCGCTTTACCCAGCCGCGCAGGTCGTCACCGGTTGTTGCAATGGGGTCGCAGTGCAGCGTAATGCCAATGCCCATCTGGCGTTTGATGTCGTGTTCGATGGTGTCCAGAATCTCGTGGTGCTCAAAGGCATCGCCCTCGCCGGGCATTTCCACGTGTGCGCTGGCAAACTGACGGCCGGGGCCGTAGTCATGCACCATGAGGTCGTGCGTGCCTAGAACCTGGGGGTATGACATGATCCTGTCGCGGATTTCCTGGACGAGCTTGGGGTCGGGCGCTTGCCCCAACAGCGGGCTGATGGCGTCGCGCACCAGGCCCATGCCGCTGATGCAAATGAAGATGCCCACGCCCAGGCCTGCCCAGCCGTCGAGATCAAAGCCGGTCGCTTGCGAAATAAGCGCCGCCGCCAAGACCGAGCCCGAGGTGATGACGTCATTCTTGGAGTCCTGTGCCGTGGCGATGAGCGTCTCGGAATCGATGCGGTTGCCCAGCGTGCGGTTGAATGCCGCCATCCAGAGCTTAACGAGCATGGACAAGACGAGGGCGGCTAAGGAGAGCACCGAATATGCAGTGGGGGAAGGCTTGATGATCTTAGTGACCGACTCGAGAATCAGGTTGATGCCGACGGCGCAAACCAGGACGGCGACAAACAGACCGGCCAGGTACTCGTAGCGGCCGTGGCCATAAGGGTGGCCCTCGTCTGCCGGGCGGCTGGCAAGGCGGAACCCGAGCAGACTCACGATGTTGCTCGAGGCATCGGAGAGGTTGTTGAAAGCGTCGGCGATGAGGGAGACGGAGCCGGCGAGCAGACCCGCGATGCCCTTGGCCAGGCACAGGGTGATGTTGAGGCCAATGCAGACGAGGCTTGCGGAAAAGCCCGCGTTGGTGCGGCAAGATGCATCGACCGGCTCGCCCTCGCTGCCGGGAACAAGCGTATGTACCAGCCGATTTACAAATAGCATAGCGGTCGTCCTCACAATCATGTTTAAGGGGATAGTGTAGCTCGCACGGGGGCGCCGTGCGCCGATGCTCAGAAAATGCAGCAATAGTCTGCCGGTGCTAACGAGCGAGACTTCTCGTCTGCCTGGGTGGTCCATTTTGGGCCACATGGGTATGGGCATGTGCCTGCTTGCTCGACATACTTAATGTCGACAGCCCCTGTGCAAAGGAGGACGTTTCCATGGACGAGATGTTTGCCATTAAATGTCAAAACTGCGGCGGCCCTATGTACTCGCACCAGGCTAAGCGCAGCTTTGAGTGCGCCTATTGCGGCACGGTGGTTCCGTGGCAGGCGGACGCCGGAGAGCCCAAGAGCGCTTTGGGTATTCGCCATACGCCGTTGACGGTGGTGGATGGACTGCTCAAACTCACGCATGTGTCGCAACTCGAGCGCCCGCAGGACCCGGACTGGTATTTCTTCAATGCGCACTGGCGCAATCAGTCGGTCCTGGAACATCTGCTGTGGGAGGATCGCGGCACGGCGCAGGAGTTCCAAGAGGCCACGCATGTGAGCATTCCTTGCCCCTTCTGCGGAGCGTCCTTTGAGGGCGAGTCAGCGCAGCGTGTGTTTGAGTGCCCGTCCTGCGGCAATAAGATCGGCATTGCGGACCTGCTCAAGCCGGGGACGTTTAGCAAGCGCCTGACCATGGGCGTTGGTGCGGAGTATGTGCCCGAGCAGGGTATTCCCTGCGAAATCTCGCCGCAGCAGGCACGTGCCAACGCGCTGCAGCTGGTGCGCCAGTATCCGGATGCCTTTGCCGGGCACGACGTGGAAGACGCGATCCAAAACGACATGATGCTCTTCTATTTCCCCATGGCGCTGGCGGACTTGCGCATGATGGCGAGCTTCCCGGGCAAGGGCCTGAGCAAGGAGGCCTTGGTGTACTACGAGGTGCTCGACTGGGCATACCCCAGGGCAAACTACCTGGACGTTCGCCTCATGGGCATTTTGGAGCCGTGGGACTTTGCCAAGGTCGGTCCGTTCGATCCCGCCATGCAGGAAGGTGACTTTCGCGTTGTCTCAGTCGATGCGTCTACCAAGGACCAGGTGGTCATTGATAAGTTGGCGCTCGACGTTGCGGGCAACGACGCCGAGGCTGTACTGGGGCTCAATAAAAAGAGCATTCGCATGTGGGCGCGCAAGGCCCGCAAACATAAGGACGGCCTGGTGATGGTGCCGGTCTACTTTGTCGATCGTCCGGCGACAGACGGCCGCGATGGCGAGCAGGTGCGCATTGCCGTAAACGGCCAGACGGGCCGCGCGGCCGCGGTGGTGTTTAGCGACAAGCGCGAAACGCATATCGTGGCGTCGCTCAGCCCGAGCCTGCATCTGTCCGGTGAGAGCACCGTGCACGCCACGCCCGTCGAGGTCAAATACGTTAAATCGCCCTTCCTGTACCAGATCGTGCGCCGTGGAGGCGGCGAGCAACCGCGCCAGGTTGCAGCGGTTGCCGAGGGTTCCTACCGAGAAGAAAAGCCCAAACGCCGCGGTCTGCTGGGTGCGCTATTTGGGAAGTAAGGAAGCGCAGCCGGTTGGCGCTGCGATGCGATAGTTAGAGGAACGGGGCAGTCCGCAGAAGTGCGGGCTGCCCCGTTTTTGTGTTGCGGGGAAGTGCTGGGCACTTCATTAAAGGTCTTCGCGCGGACTCGAATTCCAATGTCGCCGAGCGCTTTCGTGCAGGATTCCCGAAGTGACTAAAATGTGGCCATAGAGACAGTTTTAGCGAACCCCACGGGAGTGACGCGTATGGACAACAACACCTTGCTGTTTCAGGACAAGGGTTCGGGTAGGTATAAAGACGTCAAGATCTACCCCAACCGTATTGAGGTGCTCAAGAAGGGCACTTTTGGTGGCAAGCACACCGAGATTGTCTACCTTAAGGACATCACGGGGGTTAACAGGATCAAGGGCCGCGACGTTTTCCTACGTAACAGGCTGTTGACCGCTTGCGTCTTTAGCCTGAGTAGCCGTGCGAAGGCCCAGGAATTTGTGAACGCGCTGAACATGGTGATGTAGCCGATAGCGGCGTTCGGGCCAAGGTAAAAATCGGGGGCACAGAACGGTGTTCTGCGCCCCCGATTGAGTCGATGTGTCTAAAAGGCCGGCTTGCCTATTCGCTAGCGCCTTCACTGTCTTCGCGGTCATTGGCAAGCATTGCCGCGCCGGCGACCGTTGTCGCCACGGCGGCGGCAGCGAGCCCGGCGGCAACGCCAGATCCGTCGCCCGTGTCGGCGAGTTTTCCGGTCGAGCCCTTGCTCTTGTTGCCGCCGCCGTTCTTGTCGGCGCCGTCTGCGTTGGAACCCGTGCCGCTGCCGGTGCCGCCTGCACTGCCCGAGGCCGCTACGGTAAAGCTTGCGGCTCCGTCGCTGGCGAGCGTGTAGTTCTGCGCCGCGTCGCCCAAGAGACCGTTCACGCGCACCCAGTACGTTCCTGCGGCAAATGTTTCGCCCTCGGCCATTGCTGTGCCCGGAGCGCCGTTCGCGCCGTGCATAAACTCGAGCTGGGCCGTGCAGGCATCGGTTTCGAGCTTGCCCTCGAGTGATGCCGCAATCTTGGCGCGCACGTCTTCGCCGGCCTTAAGGCCTTCGAGTCCCTCAAAATGGGGCGTCAGCGCGCGTGGATCGATATCGATGGGCACGGAGCCCCGCAGCTCCGTAACGGTCTCGTTGCCCAAGGCGTCGACATCCACATATTCGATGGCAAACGCATGGCCCGAAGCCGCCACGTTGAGTACGTTGCTGCTGTCGACGAGGCGGAAATGACCCTCGCCAACGGTCTTGCCGTCCTGGAGCGAGGCGTCGCTCAGCGAGTCGCCATATGTCATGTGCATGCGGGCTGGGAGGTAGCACGAAGCCGTCTGCTTGTGCTCCGTATCGTAATTGCGCTGATAGATGCTCCGGGCCAGCGCCGCATCAACAAAGTCGGATGCGATGATGCCAATGTGCTTGAGGTAATCTGACTTTGTATCCTCGATGCCGCTGGGATTGATGTACGGGCTCTTATACAGATGCTCGTTGACTACTCGTGCCGAGGTAAAAGGATTGCCTCCGTGCGACAAGCCCGTGCAGCTGGTGTAGTTGATAGACCAGCAACGCTCCAGGACTTTCTCCTTGGCCCCGTTATCGTCCTCGACATCTACCTCGTTGCGCGTGCGCCCGGTCGTTTCCTTCAGCGCATTATCGACCCAGCTGAGCTTGTCGGTTCCCGAGAGTTTGTACTTGTCCTGGGCGTATACCTTGGTGCAATAGGGCTCTTTGTCGCCTGTTTCCCCCGCGGCTTCAAAGCCCCGCGCGTCTTGGACGAGACACATAGTGGCGCTGTCGGAGTGAGCCTTGATCTTGTCATCCCATTCGGTAAGGTCGAGGCCCCACGTGTGGCCGCTTACACTGTTGCCGGCGAGCCTAAATCGACGCAGCAGAACGATCTTTCCGCGAACCTCGCCCAGCGTGGGGACATGGCTCGACGTGTAGAACAGATCGGGATTATCGCCCATAACCTTGGCGAAAGCCGTCGTAACACTGTCATCGGTAGCCTCGTCGTTGCCGCGCGATGCGAGCATGATAAGCGCTTCTCTCGGGTTTTCGCTCAAAAACGTTTTAAAGTACCCGATGACATCGGAGAGATGCAGATAGTCCCCGTCTTTTTTGAATAGGTAGAAATCCCCGTGGCAGATGCCAGGGTTGTCGCCCTTTCCGAGACGGATATCAAAATAGCGAATGCCTTCGAGCAGCTGCGTGGGAATGTAATCCTGCTGGCATTTTACTTGCGAGGATTGGGGCTCAGTGTCGTTGTCCACGCTGCAGGTGCCCGAATCGTGCGTACCCGGGATGCTCAGCTCGTCGAGGAACTTGTTGTCGTCGACGTATTTCATCCAACATGGTCCGTCGACGTAGCTGCTATACGTGATCCAGTCGAGGCTGCTAACCGTGGCATCGTTCTTTTTCATGTCGTAACCGATAAGTTCGAGCTCCCACGGAATGCTCTCACTCTTATGGCAGATCTTATTGTTGTCCTGGTCTTTGCCGTTCGATTCTATTGCCAGGTACTTAATGTCTTTTTTCTCGGTTTCTTTCTCGACCGTGCGGTCTCGGATGATGTAGGTTCCGTTTAGCTGGCGGTCGAACGCAAAAGAGCGGCTGGGCTTGCCGTCATGTTCGCCACTCCATACGTGGATAACCTTTCCATCTTTGTCCGAGTCGCCATCGACCGACCAAATGCTGTAGCCCGTCTTCTTGTGCTCTTCGAAATTGAGCAGGGTGCGGATGGCATACCAGTTTGTATCGTCATTCTTGGTCGTTACGTCCTCAAGGATGAGCTTGCTGGACGTGCCGTCATTAAACAGATGGCAGACGTTGCCGATGACGTTGCCGTCTTCGTTGACGCTCGCGGTACGAAAATAGCCCGCGGGGCGAAGGCGAATGACGAAATTGTCGAGGCTGACCGACGCTGTGGCAGCGTCGTCTGCAAATGCCGCTCGTGGGCCAATGCCCAATGCCGCGGTTTCGGACAGGCTTGCAAGTGGCGACAACGCCGCGAGTCCAAGGCCCAACGTAAATGCTCGGCGGCTGATGGCGTGGTGTTCGGTCATAACTTCTCCATTCGTAGAGTGCGGTTATGCGATAGTTTTGGTCACTATACTGCTCAGATGTTTAAAGATGCTGGTTTAATTGTCTGCGCGGCGCAATAAATCGGCGGGCGGACGTGTTGGGGTGCTTGTCGTTTTCGTACTGTTGCTACATTTGGAGCGGTTCCGGCGTCCGGCATCCTCGCGTTCGTTGGCTACCGGCATAAGAAAGGGAGGGTCGGTTTACCGGCCCTCCCTGGGTACGAAGCGCTGGGGTACCGTCGCTTGTTTGCACTGCGCCCGTGTTTCCCGCTGCACTCGCCAGTCGCTTAGCGCTTGATCTCGATATCGTCGAGCTTGACGTCCATGGCCTCGGTCTTGGCCTCGGCGATGTCATCGGCAAATTCCAGGGACTTCATCATGGTCTCGACGGCGTCCTTGTGCTCCTCGACGTTGTCGATACGCACATACACACTGCCGCCGTCAACGTCGGTGAAGTATTCGGTCGTTACGCCGCCCGAGTGCGTGAAGTAGGCACTGCGCCAGGTCTTGCCGTTGTACTTAACGGGATCGCTCTCGGTCCATCCAGAGTTGGCCTTCCATTTGGCCTCGTAGTCGAACAGTTCATCGGCGTTCTTGTCAGAGTCGAAGACGGGGATGAAGCGATCGCTGGCGTGCTCGCTCTCGGTGAACTTAAACTGGGCCCTGTCGGCGGTGTCGCCTGCGACGTCGGTGATCTCGACGCCCTCGGGGACCTCGACCTTAAACCAAATGAAGTCGGTCCTCATATCCACGGCTGGCTTTTCTGCTCCACCGCCACTTCCGGTAGCGCCGCCGCTGCCACCGCAGCCCACCAGGGCAAATGCGGCAAAGAGGCTTATGCAGAGGGTGAGAATCGCAAAGGCCTTCTTTTTCATGGTCGTGTCCTCCTCGATCTGTAACCGCCCATGGATTACCTGCCTTTACTGTACGCGTGGACGGCTCGCTCGGGTGGGCCATGTGTCCCATTCTGAGGGCCGGATTTGCGCCGTTAAGTGGCAATATGCACGGGTCCAAAAGAGGGGAGGGCCGGTGCTGTCGGCTCTCCCCGGGGTGAGGTGTCCGTTGTTTTAAAGGGGCGCGTGTACGCGGGCGTTGCCCCAACAGGTTCCTTGTTTATAGATATGCCCCAGTTTGTGACGTCCGGAAGTCCCGAAAGGCGGGCCATGTTTCCCATGTTTGCGGTGCCGACGCCTATCGTTCGTCATAGAAATCCGCGATGACCAGGTGCGCTGACGCTTATGTACTTATGGGCTAGACTATGCACCATTATGTGATCGATGCGGTCGGTCGGTGGTTGCCGCCCGACCGATGTATATGACTTGAAGGTGCATGCGTATGAGCCAAGAGATGATGGACAAGACCTGCCGCGGGTTTGCCGAGGCGCTGGCCGCGCGCGAGCCGGTTCCCGGTGGTGGCAGCGCGAGCGCTTTTGTGGGCGCGCTGGGCGCCTCGCTGTGCGGAATGGTTGCCCGCTACGGTGCGACCAATCCCGCGCTTGCTGATCGTGCGGATGACCTGACCTGCGCGTTTACCCAGGCTGATGAGCTGGCCCAGGAGCTTGTCGAGTTGGTTGCCGAGGACGTTCGTGCCTACGGCCAGGTGTCCGCTGCGTACGGTATTCCGCGTGAGGACCCGGCCCGACCGGCTGCGATTCAGGATGCGCTGCATGTGGCCGCTATGCCGCCGTATCGCATTATGGATGCCTGCGGGCGCGCACTGGCGCTGCTCGAGGACATGGCCGACAAGGGTTCGCGTCAGCTGCTGTCCGATGTGGCGTGCGGCGCCGTATTCTGCCGCGCCGCCATGCAGGGCGCGAGCTTGACGCTCTTTGCGAACACCACGTCTATGAAGGATCGTGCACGCGCCGAGGAGCTCGAGACGGCGTGTGATGAGTTGCTCGACACATGGTTGCCGCGCGCCGATGCGCTGGCGCGCCGCGCCTCCGACGCTGCAAGAAAGAGGGGATAGCCATGGCTGAGCTACTGAAGGGTGCTCCCGTCGCCCGCGCTTTGACTGAGGAGCTCGCTGCCCGCTGCGCTGCGCTGCGCGAACGCGGTGTTGTTCCGACGCTTGCTATCGTGCGTGTGGGTGAACGCGAGGACGACCTATCCTACGAGCGCGGCGCCCTTAAACGCTGCGAAAAGGTTGGCATCGAGGCGCGTCGCGTGTTGCTTCCTGCCGGTGTTTCGCAAGACGAGCTGTTGACGGCCATCGAGGACATCAATGCCGACTCGGCTGTTCATGGCTGTCTGATGTTTCGCCCGCTGCCCGCCGGCCTTGACGAGAACGCCGTCGCCGCAGCGCTCGATCCCGCCAAGGACGTTGACTCCATGACGCCGGCTTCGCTGCTCACCACGCTTTCGGGGCGCGGCGAGGGTTTTGCCCCCTGCACAGCTGAAGCCGTGCTTGCTTTGCTGGATCATTACGGCGTTGAGCTGGACGGCGCCAAAGTTGCCGTGGTCGGACGCTCACTGGTAATTGGCCGCCCCGTTGCCGCCATGCTTACGGCGCGCAACGCAACCGTGACGACGTGCCATACGCATACGCGCGATCTTGCCGCCGAGTGCTGTGCTGCCGACATTGTGGTTGCCGCCGTTGGACGCGCGCGCACGATTGGCGCAGATGCGGTCCGCGAGGACCAGGCGATTATCGATGTTGGCATTAATTGGGACGAAGCCGCTGGCAAGCTGGTCGGCGACGTCGATTTTGATGCCGCGGAGCCGGTTGTTGGCGCAATCACCCCCGTGCCGGGTGGCGTGGGTGCCGTGACGACAGCAATTCTCGCCAAGCACGTGATCGAGGCGGCTGAGCGCGCGGTAAAATAGGCGTTTGGAGGCTGTTTAGGGGGTTGGTTAGATACCCCGTGGTCAAAAAATGCCAAATATGAGTACTGTTGCCAAGTTAGTCACATATGTTTGAGATCATTTTGGCTCTTTAGCGATAAGTAATATCGTTAAAGAGCCAATTTTATTGGACGTATGGGGAATTACTAGACTCAGTTTTTGGACAGGTGAGGATTCCCGGCGCCCGGAACAGTGCAATTTGCTGCCACTAAATTTGTGACAGTACTCATATTTGGCATTTTTTGACCACGGGGGCTGCCGAGGCCGTGGTTTCGCCCTTTTTGCGTCGAAGCGATACACTGTTGCCGTTTGATTTCTTCGCTCAAGGAGGATGCGCATGCCGTGCACAACGATTCTGGTCGGTAAAAACGCAAGCTACGACGGGTCGACCCTGGTCGCGCGTAACGAGGACTCGTCCAACGGGGTATTTGAGCCCAAGCGCATGCGCGTAGTGCATCCCGACGAGCAGCCGCGTGTCTACACGAGCGTCCTGAGCCACCTGACCGTTGAACTGCCCGATAACCCCATGCGCTACACGAGCGTCCCCGATGTTGTTCCGGGCCACGGCATCTGGGCCGAGGCCGGTTTCAACGAGCTCAATGTGGGCATGTCCGCAACCGAGACGCTCACCACCAACGAGCGCGTCCGCGGTGCCGACCCGCTTGTGGACTACGTGCCCGCCAAGGGCAACGAGGGTGAGGACGGCTATGTGCCGGCGCAGCCTGGTGGCCTGGGCGAGGAGGACATGGTGACCTTGGTCCTGCCGTACGCTAAGTCCGCCCGCGACGGCGTTCGTATCCTGGGCGACCTGCTCGAGCGCTACGGCACCTACGAGAACAACGGCATCGCCTTTAGCGACGTGGACGAGATCTGGTGGCTCGAGACCATCGGCGGTCACCACTGGATTGCCAAGCGTGTGCTCGATGACGCCTATGTGACCATGCCCAACCAGCTGGGTATCGACAGCTTTGATCTGGATGACGCCGAGGGCGCCCAGGCCGATCACATGTGCTCTGCCGACCTGCGCGCCTGGATGGCCGAGTGGCATCTGGATCTGACGCTGGGCGTCGAGGGCGACGGCCCGGCTGCGGTCTTTAACCCGCGCGAGGCCTTTGGCTCGCACAGCGACAGCGACCACGTCTACAACACGCCGCGCGCGTGGTACATGCAGCGCTGTCTCAACCCCAGCGACGTGTGGGATGGCCCCGACGCCGACTACACGCCCGAGAGCGACGATATCCCCTGGAGCCGCGTGCCCGAGCGCAAGGTGACCATCGAGGACATCAAGTACGTACTCTCGAGCCACTACCAGGGCACGGAGTACGACTGCTACGGCAGCAAGGGTACGCCCGCCACGCGCGGCGCCTATCGCCCCATCGGCATCAACCGCAACAGCCAGCTTGCCGTGCTGCAGCTGCGCCCCTATGCGCAGCCGGCCTATCGCGCCGTGCAGTGGATGGCGTTTGGCTCCAACTCGTTTAACGCGCTGGTTCCGCTGTACGCCAACGTCGAGACCATGCCCGAGTACTATGCCGACACGCAGGCTCGCGTAACGTCCGAAAACTTCTACTGGGCCAACCGCCTGATCGGCGCCCTGGCCGACGTCCGTTTCCATGAGTGCGGCCGCGCTGTGGAGGACTATCAGGAGAAGGTCGGTGGCATGGGTCACAAGCAGATCCATGACGTCGACGCTGCCGTAGCCGCTCTGCCCGAGGCCGAGGTGCCTTCCGAGCTTGCACGCGCCAACGAGGCCTTTGCCGAGCGTGTTCGCGTGGAGACCGATGCCCTGCTGGGCAAGGTGCTCTTCACCACGAGCTGCGCCATGAAGAACTCTTTCGCGATGAACGACAACGTGAGGTAGGGATTTCTCGTCGATCGAATAGTGCTAAAACGCTTTGTCGCTTTCGCTCAATCTTGGGTACAAGAACGCCAATGCAGTTGTTTGTGATTGGAGACAACCATGGTTATGAAACTCGATCAGCTTGTTAACGGCGCCATTAACGTGGGCTTTGGCGCTGCCGCCGTTGCTGTCGAAGGCGGCAAGAAGGTCCTCGACGACCTTAATACCAAGGGCGAGCAGGTTCGCAAGGACGCCGGCACCCCCGATATCGCCCGTAGCGTGTCCGACATGTTCGAGCAGGCCGGCGGCACCATCTCCGACCTGACCGAGCGTCTGGGCATGCAGGGCGAGACCGCGGCCCAACGCGTGCTCGACGAGCTCATTCTGGCTCGCGTCCGCGTTATGACCGCGCCCGAGCGCACGGCCTTCCTGGCTCATGTGCGCGACATCGTCGATTCGGTCGAGGACAACGTGACCTCGGTGCCCGTCGAGTCTGTTGAGGCCGACGATGCGAAGGATACCGAAGAGGCCGAGTAGCAGCGCAGATGGCAGATTCCACCACCGATTACAACAATCTAGATCCTCTGGGTAACGAGGCGGCGGTTGTCGATGAGGTCGACGCTGCCGTCTCGGGCGCTCGCAAGAAGCCACGCGCTGTCGATATGGTGCCCGAGGAGCCCGACGCGATGGCACCGGACGAGGAATACCAGCTCACGCCGGCGGGTCGTCGCGAACGCATTGGGCAGATTGTTCGCCTGGTCAAAAAGTACCGCGTGTGGGATAACCTCACGCCGGTTCGTTTGCGCCGCCTGCTCGAGGAACTCGGCCCCATGTTCGTCAAGATGGGGCAGATTCTGGCCAACCGGTCCGAGATTCTGCCGCAACGCTTTTGCGACGAGCTGCGTCGTCTGCGCTCCGACGTGGAGCCGGTGCCGTACGAGGTAGTGCTTCGCTGTCTGGAGGAAGAATACGGCCTGCGCCTGGGGGAGATGTTCGATGCGATCGATCCCAATCCGCTTGGTAGCGCATCGCTCGCGCAGGTGCACCGCGCTCGTCTGGTGACGGGCGAGGATGTGGCCGTCAAGGTGCAGCGCCCCGGTGCGCAGCAGGTTATGGCGCAGGACATCGATATCATCCGCTCGGTGGTGCGTATCGTTTCCAAGTTCGTCAACACCGATCAATTCGTTGACCTGCACGGCGTGGTCGAGGAGCTGTGGACCTCGTTTCGCGAGGAGACCAACTTTTTGGCCGAGGCCAAAAACCTCAACGACTTCTACGAGTTCCATAAGAGCGTTCATGGCGTGACGTGCCCTAAATCCTATCTGGACCTGTGCACCGAACACGTGGTGGTTATGGACTACGTCGACGGCATTTCGATCGCCGATCCTGAACGCTTGGTGGCCGAGGGCTATGACTTGGAAAAGATCGGTGCCGCGATTGTCGAGGACTACTCGTCGCAGGTGCTTGATGACGGCTTTTTCCATGCCGACCCGCATGCGGGAAACATCATTCTCAAGGACGGCATCGTTTACTTTATCGACTTGGGCATGGTCGGGCGTATGTCGAGTCACGATCGCGGTATCGTCAAGGATATGATTTTCGCCGTGGCCGAGGGTGACGTGCCCAAGCTCAAGGATTCGCTCATGCGCTTCGCCGTAACGCGTGGCGACTCGGCCGAGCTTGACCATTCGGCCTTTTTGTCCGATTTGGACTTTATCGTCGCCGACTTTGCGGGCCTTGACCTGAAGGATCTTGATATCGGCGAGTTTTTGACCTCGTTGTTAAACCTCGCGCGTAAGAATGATGTTGAGCTGCCGAGCGTGGTAACGATGTTCGCGCGCGGCATGGTGACGCTCGAGGGTTTGCTGACCGAGTATATGCCCAACGTCAACATGATCCAGATTATCCAGACGCACATCAAAAACGAGAAGAGCGCCTATGCGCGCGCGTGATATGGGACGCGATCTTGCCGCGAGCAGCTATCGCGCGGCAAAAGGCTCGCTTGAGGCAGCCGAGTATCTGGGCTTGGCTTCGCGCATGCTCACGCGCGGCCAGCTTAAGGTGAACACGCAGATCATGAGCAGCGATAAGGCGCTGCGACAGCTAGGTGGGATTATCGACCGCATGTCGATGGCTATCGTTATCGCCGGTCTGTTTATCGGTTCGTCGGTGGTGTACTACGCGCGCATCGAGCCGGTTGTGTTTGGTATCCCAGTCATTGGCTTTATGGGCTACGTGAGCGCGCTGGTGCTGGCGCTTATGCTGGGTCGCAATATCTGGCTCAACAGCCACGGCGGCAAGCACTAGAGGCTGCGACCGTCACCGCATTCTCCTATCGCAAACAATAGCTTTTACCTTGGGCTTCGCCTGCGTGCGAGGCCCTTTTGCGTGATAGCATATTGACGGTTTTAATCGATGGCCTAGATGGTGGTGCGGAGACGCACGAATGCGCGGTTTTCCTGCGCGTTTGGGAGAATCGGGGTGCAAGTCCCCGGCTGTACCAGTAACCGTAATTCCTCTTGGCTCGGGATGTTCGCGTCGCAGATCGGACGGCGCGCCCGAGTCGTTAAGGTTAAGTCGGATCGCCTCCCATCTTGCATGCGGCTGCGGCGTATGCCGCCGGTGTGCATAGGGCTCTGGAGGAAAGGGGGACCCCGATGGGGGAACTCGAGCGCAACATGCGCGATGACGTGGGGCAGCTTCAAGGCAACGCTCCAAGTACAGACAGTAGGAGACAAATGGATATGTTTGAGGACGAGTGCCAGCGTGCCTCGCTTCGTCGCCGTGGCGTAATCGCGCGCGGCGTGGCAAAGCGCTGCCTGGTGGCATTCCTGGCCTTCGCGATGGCCTTCAGCACCACGCCGGCTCAGCTGTGGGCCGAGGGTGCCGAGGGCATTACCGACGCTGTGGCTCAGGCTACGACGCCAGGCGAGGACGCAGCGCTTGCGGGCGGTACCGCTGAGCAGAGCGGCGCCGAGGTTTCGGATTCCGGGAGCGCGCCTGCAGCTAGTGCCGCCACTACAGAGGCAGCAACTGGCGACGAAGGCTCGGCGACGGGGGAGAGCCCTGCCACGAGCGAGCAGTCTTCGACGGCATCCGCTGGCCAAGCGGGATCTGCCGCCGCGGCTGCCGTTCAGACAGAGAACCCGACAGAAACCGGCGATGTCGCCAAGAAGCAGGTCGAGGTCTCGTTCTCGATTATCGGCACCGATGCTGACGGCAAGGCTCAGACCTGGGTGGCACCTACGCAGCTCAAGCTCGACGAGGGCGCGACGGCTGCGGATGCCTTCGTTAAGCTGCAGCAGAAGACGGGCTTTAAAGCGGATTACGAACCGAACACGGCATACGGCTTCTACCTCAAAAGCATCACATCTCCGAGCGATGGTCGCACGCTTGCCTACGATCCGACGACTTATGCCTTCTGGCAGCTGTTCGTCGACGGCGCGTCTTCCTCGGTTGGCGCGAGCAGCGTCAAGCTCACCCAGGGGCAGAAGATTGAGTTTGCCTATACGGCTGGTAGCTCGTCCCCTGTCGTTAAGGACCAGGTTGCCGCAAATGTGACCGTCATTGGTCGCGATGCCCAGGGCAAGACTCAGACTTGGGTCGATAACGCGCAGTATGTGGTGACGTCCGGCTCGAGCGCGCTTGACCTTACGAAGGTCGCGCTCGAGGCGAATGATATTGACGCCGTTGCTGCGGGCTCCTTCATTCTGAGCCTTAAGTACAACGGTGTTGAGCTGGGTACGCCCCAAGATTATTCGACCTATTGGCAGCTGTTTATCAACGGCAAGTCGAGTGACTATACGGCGGACAATGTCACCATCCATGCCGGCGATACCGTCACGTGGTTCTACGGTGGCTGGGGCGACCAGTTGCCGTCCGATTCTGTCCATGCTTCTGTTCAGGTTCTCGGTAAGGACAAGGACGGCAAGCAGCAGGTTTGGGCTTCGACGGGTCAGATGAGTCTCAAGGCGGGCTCTACTGCCAAGGATCTCCTTGAGCAGACCGGCCTTAAGCTCGATGCTAGCGAATCGTCTTGGGGCTGGTTCCTCAACGGTATTACTTCGCCGTTCGACAGTAAGTCCTATGGCTGGGATGCTGCGACCAAGAGCTATTGGCGCTTCTACGTAAATGGCAAGTTCGCCGACGTTGGCGCCGGTGCCTACAAGCTCCAGGAGGGTGACGCCGTCACCTTTATGTATGGTGCTGACGCCGATGCCCTCCCCGGTCAGGTGCTTGGATCCGCCGATGTTATCGGTCCCGATGTCAACGGCAACAATACTCGCTGGGGCTCGGCAAGCAGTGTTTCTTTGCCTGAAGGCTCTACTGCCCAGAACCTTATTGAGACGGTTCTGAAGGCCAAGGGCGTTACGTACAACGGCTCCCAGAGTGGCGAGTACTGGTTCCTCAATTCCATCAAATCGCCGTTCGAAGACAAGTCGTACGGTTATGATGCTGCGACCAATAAATATTGGCACCTGTATATCAATGGAGAGCCCTCCTTACTCTGCGCCAATCAGATTACGCTCAAGAGCGGCGATAAGGTCACGCTTGCCTATACCACCGACGATTCGCCCATGCCCGATCCCGACAAGGTTGTCGTGGACCCGAGTGCGACGACTCCTGATTGGGATGCCGAGTGGGCCGGCTACGGCAACAGTGGCAACGGTTCGACCGTAACGGATGCCAAGACGCCTGCGCAGGCCGCCGGTCTTAAGTGGGCCTTCGATTGGAAGGCCGAGTCTGGTCAGCAGTATGCCAACTGCAGCGAACCTGTCATCGCCAACGGCTTTGTGTACATCGCGACCGAGAACGAGCTCATCAAGATCGATTCGTCCACGGGCAAAAAGGTTGCCTCTGCGCCGCTTGCCTCCAAGGTGAGCTATACCTCTCGTCCGATCTATACCAATGGCCTTATCATCGTTCCGCTCAACGGCGGTGCGGTCCAGGCGATTACTGCAGACAAGCTGATCTGCAAGTGGCTGACGCCTGGTTTGACGGACTTGACGCAGAGCTCCTGCACCGTCGTTTCGGACGGCGAGTACGTCTATGTAGGCTCGGTCGATATTTCGTATGACGAGAATTACAACGCGACCTACGGCAACGGCTCCTTTGCGCGCATTAAGATTGCCACGGGCGAAGTTTCTTGGCAGAACATCGACCCTGCCGAGGGCTATTACTGGACTGGTGCGGCTTTGACGGATAAGTATGCCATCGTTCCTACGAGCGCGGGTACGCTTAAGTGCATTGATAAGACGACGGGCGATGTCGTTTCGACCATGAAGCTCGGCGCTGTCGCAAATGCCGATTGCATTGCCGATCCGTCCAATGGTTCGACCTTCTATCAGATGACGCACGACGGAAAGCTCCATGTGATTTCGCTTTCGGCGAAGGGCGTGCTGAGTGAACAGAAGACGGTTGATCTGGGCCTTACGAATAATCTGAGCGCCCCTGCGGTGTCTGGTGACAATCTGATTGTCGGCGGACAGACGGCTACTGGCTCTGCTCTGGTTCTCTATAACCTGAAGACGGGTAAGACCACGATGGTCGCTGCTGCCGACGGCAAGGCGCTGCCGGCTGGCCTCAACGGTATTGCTGCTACTCCGCTGGTGAGTGTTCAGGGCGGCAAGACCTATGTGTACTTCACCGTTAACAGCGCGGATAGCAAGGATTACGTCAACTACTCTGCTGGTGGTGGCGTGTATCGCTATACGCTCGGCGATGCAGAGGCGACGCAGATTTATGATGCGGCTGGCCATTACCAGTACTGTGACTCTCCGGTCATTGCCGATGCTTCTGGCAATCTCTACTACATTAATGATTCGGGCACGCTGTTTAAACTTGGAGCTGTCGAGTCTTGGACGGTTGCCTTTAACTCCAACGGCGGGTCTGCTTGCGACACTAAGTTTGTTGCTACGGCCGATGGCAAGCTGGTCAAGCCGGTCGATCCGACGCGCGATGGCTACACTTTCGGCGGTTGGTATACCGATGAGGCTTGCACGCAGGCGTATGACTTCAGTACGCCGGTGACGGCCGACCTGACGTTGTATGCCAAGTGGACCAAGAATGCCGTTAACCCTGGCGGTAATGGCGGTTCAGGCTCCAATGGCGGCAATGGCGGCGTTGGTTCGAATGGCGGCGGCGGTTCTAGTACCGGTACTGGTTCCGGCACTGGCGCTGGCGCTGGTTCTGGCTCCGGCTCGAAGGGCGGCGCTATTGCCCCGGGCCAGAAGCCGGTGACCAAGACGACGGTGTCGACCAAGACCGAGACCAGGGACAACAAGTCCGACAAGAAGGACTCCGATAAGTCCGATAAGAAGGACGAGAAGAAGTCTGACAAGAAGTCTGACAGGAAGTCTGACAGGAAGGACGGCAAGTCCGACAAGAAGTCCGACAAGAAGTCCGATTCCAAGTCCGATACGGGTGCTGTTTCCACGACCACTGCTAAGAAGTCCTCTAGTGCTTCCGAGCAGGAGACTGGCACCAATCCGCTCGCCATCGTTGGCATCGCCGCCGGCGTGATTGGCCTCGCGCTCATCGCCGTCTTCGTGCTGACCAAGCGCGGCAAGGGTGACGGTAATGCCCGATAAGCCCAAGGAGACCAGCGGGCAACAGCCCGACTCCTCGTTTATCCAGCTCGATGATCCAAAGCAAAAGGGCGCCGCTTCGGCGGCGTCCGCCTCTCGTCGCAAGGCGCTCCTTGGCGTTCTTGCTGCCGCGTACACCATTCTGATCGTCGTCTCGCTGGGCTTCGTCCATCCTTCCGAGAGCGGCGCCTGGTCCATTGACTGGATCGTTCAGACCGTGACGGGGGAGAGCGTCGTCGCCAAGGACACCAAGGGGTCTGGCTCGTCTGCCGCTTCGGGCGAGGCCAGTTCCAAGGATTCCAAATCTTCGAATGATGCAAAAGACGAGCCCAAGGGTTCGAACGACGCCAAGGACGATTCCGAGTCTTCAAACAAGGAATCGGACAAAAACTCGGATAGCAAGAAGTCCGAGGACCGGGGCGGCAAGAAGTCTGGCGATAAATCCGCTGCCCAAAATACGGGAGCCGGTGATACTTCCAATGCGTCTGGCGGTGCTTCTTCGGGCGGTGGCCAGTCGTCTGATGGAGCCTCATCCTCTAATGGTGGAAACGCCTCCTCGGGCAGCCAAAGCGGCTCACAGGAGTCCAACTACGTTACGGTGACGGTTTCGGTCACATCGAGCGCTGTGGGCAATCCCGTGTCCTCTGGCGGCACCTTTACCTTTAACGAAGGCGCCACCGTTTACGATGCCCTGTGCGCGCTGGGCCTTTCTGTCAACGCACGCGGCTCATCGTACGGCACGTATGTTTCTGCGATTGGTGGTTTGGCCGAGAAACAGTACGGCGGCACGAGCGGCTGGATGTACTCCGTCAACGGCACAACGCCCATGACGGCCTGCAGTAACTACGTTCTCTCCAATGGCGACAACGTCGTTTGGTATTACGTAACGGGCTAGAGGCCTCGACATAGCGCGCCAGACGGGCGGTTCGGACAAACATCCGGGCCGCCCGTTTTTCGTGCGAATGGGACTGGGTCGCCGGGTCTCTCGGCAAACAAAAAACCGGTTGGAATGGGAATTCCAACCGGTTATACATTCAAGCAAATAGTGAATCGACTATGACCGTGCGCCCTCGAGGAAGAAGCGGCGGCTGAAGTAGTTGTACCAGGTGACGAGGAACGTGGCGATGGCCTTCATGGCCTGGTAGCCGATGCTCAAAAACGTGACGCCCACAAACATGTACAGGTCGTTGAGGCCCAGGCCGATCACCGACAGGATGGTGAAGATCGTGAACTCGCGCTTGCGGCTCATGCCTTCGCGGTGGTCGAACACGTACTTCATGCTGAGCCAGTAGTTGACCACGACGGACGTGATAAACGAAACCGTGGTGCTCATCAAAAAGTCGAGGTGGAACAGCTCGACGAGCGCAATGAGCATGCCCCAGTCGATGCCAAAGGAGATAAGACCCACGACAGCAAACTTGAGGAACTGCTTGGTATGAGGTTGTGCCAGCGCCTTGCGCACGTAATCACATCCAATGCGTTGATGAATCGAGCAGAGGATACTTTAGAGCTTTTACAAGGGAAACGTAAGGTCTTTGCCAAGAACTATATGAACTCGCCAAATTTTCAAGAGCTAATCCGCAAACGTTGAAAATTTGCCCGTAAACGAGCGACACCCACGGACGATACTGCGCTGAGTGCGCGTCGTCCGTGGGCGCCGTAATGCTGCAGGGGTTTCGAGCTATTTTGTCTCGTCGCCCTCCAGGAAGATTTTTCGGGTCACAAAGTTGTAGACCATGACAAGCGCGGTGGCGCAGATCTTGGCGATATTGGCCTCGAGTCCTAGGCCGGCGTTGAGCGCCAGCACGATGCCGTCGTTGAGCACCAAACCGATCACGGACAGCGCGACAAAGATGATGAACTCGCGGCGGCGGCTCATGCCCTCCTTGTGCGCAAACACGTACTTCATGCTTGCGAGGTAGTTAAAGATGAGTGAGATGATAAAGCCGCTGGTGTTGGCGATTAGGATGTTGAGGCCCAGACCGTAGTGAAGCAGATTCATAATGCCAAAGTCGATAACCGTGGCAATGACACCGACGACGCCAAATTTCATGATCTGCGCAAGGAGCTTTTGCATGGTACCTGCCTTAAGCTGGCGCCGAAGCGCCGCGGGGATGACTAACTCAGCAAGTTTAGCCAATCCCCGCGGGTGGTGCTAGGCGCGCTCCTCGATAGCACCGTTTCTATATGCATCGAGCAGCTGGCG
Organism: uncultured Collinsella sp.; assembly: GCA_902494565.1. Taxonomy (GTDB): domain Bacteria; phylum Actinomycetota; class Coriobacteriia; order Coriobacteriales; family Coriobacteriaceae; genus Collinsella. The sequence goes on from CABUTN010000012.1 coordinate 51,599, forward strand.
CAGGTCCTGGATTTGGCTGCGGATCTTGGCGCCAGTATCGGTGTCGCTCACCATGCGGCGACGGTCCGCTTGGTCAAAACGGTTGGTCTCGCTTTCGATGTCCACGTTGCGCGTGAGTGCCTCGGCAACCGTCGTAAAGGCCCGGTGCGACTTGAGGCGGCAGCCGCGCGAGCTCGAGATAAGCGTATAGCCGGCGATGCCCGTCTTGGGATGGTAAGCGCGGCAGAAGCCGCCATCGATGACCAGCAGCTTGCCCTCGGCGCGGATGGGCTGCTCGCCCTTGGTGGTTTTAACGGGCGTGTGGCCGTTGATGATGTGGCCGGTCGGCGAGCATGCCATGGGCGCGACGCCAAACTCGCGCATGATATCATCGCAGACCGAGGGCGACTTGGTAAGCGTAAAGTACGGGTCCATCGGCTCGACCCAGGTGCTCTTATCGGCGATATAGGCGCGCTCAAAGGTACGCACCAGGCGTCCGCTGGCGGGTGAATTGAAGCCAATCCACAGGTACCACATCCAGTCGAGGGCATCGCGGTCGCCCACGCGCCACGCGCGGCGGGCGATGTGGTCGCAAAAATCGAGATAATCACGGCCAGCGTGCCAGGTGCCCAGGCAGTTCATGCTGCTAAAGGTGCCGTCCTCGTTGAGCGGCACGCAGCCATGGAAGAGCAGGTTGCCGTTGGCGACCTTGTACATCGAGCCGTGGGAATAGAGGAAATCGATATGGCGATGCAGGTGATCGGCGGTGACAAACTCGGACACGAGCTTGTCGATGATGTGCTGCTCCTGAGACGTGAGCGTATAGGGGTCCGCCGGGTCGACGGTGGGGAAGTCGTTGGTCGTGAGCGGCCACACGCTGCCGTCGGCGAGCGTGACCGTGCCGGTGTCGTGGTCGATCTTGTCGAGTAACAGGCGGTCGGTCATATCGAACTCGGGGTGGCGCTGGATAATCTGGCCCTCGAGCTTAAAGAGCAGCACGTTGATGGCCTTGATCAGCGGGGTGATGGACTCACCGGCGGTGTAGGTGGCATCGGCAAAGGCGACAAGCTCACGCAGCGAGATGCCGTAGTCGTTCTCCAGGATCTCGTAGTTGTCGTAGCGTAGGTTGTTGCGCAACACCGTGGCGATGCAGGCGGGCTCACCGGTCGCA
>CABUTN010000013.1 GCA_902494565.1 uncultured Collinsella sp.
CAGCGCGCCGACTCCGCCAGCGAGTGCGTGCAGCTCATCAGCCAGGGCGAGCGCCCCGCCGTGCGCTCCGCCAAGGTCTATATGATCTCGGGCGCTCTGGACGAGGCCGCCATCGATGCCATCAAGCACTACGTGGTGAACCCCGTCGAGGCGCGCATCGCCTCGCTCGACCTGCCCGAGACGCTGTACATGGAGACCCCCGAGCCCCAGCCCGTCGAGGTGCTCAACGGTTTCCGTGAGCTCGACGAGGCCGGCCTTGCCGCCTTTATTTCCGAGCGCGGCCTTGCCATGGACGAGGCGGATATCGCCTTCTGCCAGCAGTACTTCCGCGATGAGGACCGCGACCCCACCATCACCGAGATCCGCGTGATCGACACCTACTGGTCCGACCACTGCCGCCACACCACCTTCGGCACCGTCCTGGACGACGTAACGATCGACGACGCCGTGGTGCAGCAAGCCTTCGACCGCTACATGGAGATGCGCCACGAGCTCGGCCGCGACGCCAAGCCCGTCTGCCTCATGGACATGGGCACCATCGGCGCCAAGTACCTTAAGAAGACCGGCGTCATGACCGATGTCGACGAATCCGAGGAGATCAACGCCTGCACCGTCAAGGTGAAGGTCGATGTCGATGGCGAGGACCAGGACTGGCTGTTCCTCTTTAAGAACGAGACCCATAACCACCCGACTGAGATCGAGCCCTTCGGCGGTGCCGCCACCTGCGTGGGCGGCGCCATCCGCGACCCGCTCTCGGGCCGCAGCTATGTGTACCAGGCCATGCGCGTCACCGGCGCCGGCGACCCCACCGTCCCGGTTTCCGAGACGCTCGAGGGCAAGCTGCCGCAGCGCAAGCTTGTGACCACTGCCGCCGCCGGCTACTCCAGCTACGGTAACCAGATCGGCCTTGCCACCGGTCAGGTCAACGAGCTCTATCACCCCGGCTACGTGGCCAAGCGCATGGAGGTCGGCGCCGTCGTGGGCGCTACCCCGGCAAACCACGTGCGTCGCGAGTGCCCCGCCCCCACCGACAAGATCATCCTGTTGGGCGGCCGCACCGGCCGTGACGGCATCGGCGGCGCCACCGGCTCCTCCAAGACTCAGAACACCGAGTCCATCGAGACGTCGGGCGCCGAGGTCCAGAAGGGCAACGCCCCGGTCGAGCGCAAGCTGCAGCGTCTGTTCCGCCGCGGCGATGCCTGCCGTCTGATCAAGCGCTGCAACGACTTTGGCGCCGGCGGCGTCTCGGTCGCCGTGGGCGAGCTTGCCGACGGCCTGTATGTCGACCTTGATACCGTAACCAAGAAGTACGACGGCTTGGACGGCACCGAGCTCGCCATTTCCGAGTCCCAGGAGCGCATGGCCTGCGCCGTCGCCGACGGTGACGTCGAGGAGTTCATGGGCTACGCCGCCGAGGAGAACCTGGAGGCAACCGTCATCGCCGAGGTTACCGCCGAGCCACGCATGCGCATGGCCTGGAACGGCGTTGCCATCGTCGATCTGTCCCGCGAGTTCCTCAACTCCAACGGCGCACCCAAGCACCAGGTCGCCCACGTGTGCGCCCGTAGCGTGTGGCAGCCCAGCTGGGCCGGCACCACGCTCGCCGAGCGCATGACCTCGCTCGTCACCGACCTCAACGTCGCTTCCAACAAGGGCCTTTCCGAGCGCTTCGACTCCACCATCGGCGCCGCGACCGTGCTCATGCCCTTTGGCGGCAAGACGCAGCTCACCCCAAGCTCGGCCATGGTCGCCAAGTTCCCCGTGGACGGCGAGACCACCACGGCGAGTGCTATGGCATGGGGCTTCAACCCCTACCTGATGGAAGCCGACCAGTTTGCGGGCGCCTATCTGTCCGTGGTCGAGTCCATCGCCAAGCTCGTTGCCGCCGGCTTTGAGCACAAGCGCGCCTACCTCTCCTTCCAGGAGTACTTCGAGAGTCTGCGCACCGAGGCCGAGCGCTGGGGCAAGCCCACGGCAGCCGTTCTGGGCGCCCTCATGGCCCAAGTCGACCTGGGTGCCGGCGCCATCGGCGGCAAGGACTCCATGAGCGGTTCGTTTGAGGACGAGACCGGCGAGCTCAACGTCCCGCCGACCCTGATCAGCTTCGCCGTCGCCGTGGGCAAGGCCGCCCGCGCCGTCTCACCCGAGTTCAAGGGCCTGACGCACCGCGTCGTCCGCATCGCCCCCGCCACCTATGGCGAGGACTACCGTCCCGACGCCCAGCAGCTGCTCGCCGCGTTTGACGCCGTCGAGGCGCTCACTGCTACCGGCAACGCCCTGGCCATCTCCACGCCCGGCTACGGATGCGGCGCCGAGAGCCTCTTTAAGATGTGCGTCGGTAACCAGATCGGTATCGAGCTTGCCGAGGATGTAGACGTGGAGAGCCTCTTCACCCCGCTCTACGGCAGCTTTGTCGTCGAGCTCGCCGAGGATGCCGAGCTGCCCGAGGTCACCGACGGCGTTGTCGTCGAGCCCCTGGGCACCACCGTCGAGGGCTATGTCATCGACACCGGCTCCGAAGTCATCGAGCTCGCCGAGCTCCAGGAGGCCTGGGAGAGCGGTATCGAGGGCGTCTTTGCCTACCGCAGCGCCGGCGAGACCGCCGAGGTCGAGACCATCGACTTCCGCGCCAAGGACATTCACGTGTACGGCGGCGCCAAGATCGCCCGCCCGCGCGTGGTTATCCCCGTGTTCCCCGGCAACAACTGCGAGTACGATAGCGCCCGTGCCTTCCGTGCCGCCGGCGCCGAAGCCGACACCTTCGTGATCAACAACCTCACGCCCGAGGCCGTCGCCGAGAGCACCCATGAGCTTGCCCGCCGCATTCGTGCAAGCCAGATCGTCATGATCCCCGGCGGCTTCTCGGGCGGCGACGAGCCCGACGGCTCCGCCAAGTTCATCACGGCGTTCTTCCGCGCTCCCGAGGTCACCGAGGCAGTCCGCGACCTGCTCAAGGCCCGCGATGGCCTGATGCTGGGCATCTGCAACGGCTTCCAGGCCCTGATCAAGCTCGGCCTGGTGCCCTACGGCGACATCGTCGACGCCATGCCCGATGCGCCCACGTTGACGTTCAACACCATCGGTCGCCACCAGAGCCGTCTGGTGCGCACCCGCATCTCGTCCAACTTGTCCCCGTGGCTGTCGCAGTGCAGCCTGGACGACCCCTACACCGTCGCCATCAGCCACGGCGAGGGCCGCTTTGTCGCCAATGACGAAGTGCTCGCCCAGCTGATCGCCAACGGCCAGGTCGCCACGCAGTACGTGGGCGAGGACGGCAAGCCCAGCATGGATCTTTCCGTCAACCCCAACGGCTCCGCACTCGCCATCGAGGGTATCACGAGCCCCGACGGCCGCGTCCTGGGCAAGATGGGCCATGCCGAGCGTCGCGGCGACAACCTGTACCGCAACGTGCCCGAGCATGTCCCCGGCGATAAGTTCATGCCGATCTTTGAGAGCGGCGTAGCCTACTTCGCCTAAAGCTTTCCCATCGGGTACAATCCCCTCGGGTAACAACACCCGCCACCGGCACCCCCGGTGGCGGGTTCTTTTTTGCTTCGCGCATACAGGAAGGACATCATGGAAAGCCGCAAGCCGTATCTCGCCACCCTGCCCGGACTCATCCTGGGCTGTCTTGTTTGCTGTGCACTCTGGGGATCGGCCTTTCCCTGCATCAAGATCGGCTACGCACTCTTTGGTATCCCAGCGCACGATAGCGCTTCGCAGCTGCTCTTTGTAGGTTTACGCTTTACGCTTGCCGGCGCCCTGGTTATCGTTGGGATGAGCGCGGCCCAACGCCGCCCCCTCATACCGCAAGCGCGCGACATCAAACCCATCTTTGTCTTGTCGCTCTTCCAGACTATCGGGCAGTACTTCTTTTTCTATCTGGGCCTCTCACGCGCCAGCGCCATGTCGAGCTCCATCATCGAGGCCAGCGCCAACTTCCTCGCAATCCTCTTTGCCGCCCTGGCATTTCACACCGAGAAGCTCAGTACGGCCAAGGTGCTTGGCTGTGCGCTGGGCTTTGCCGGCGTCGCGCTCGTCAACCTTTCGGGCGCAGATGGCACCTTTGGCTTCAGGCTCGATGGCGAGGGCTTTATCCTAGCCTCCACTGTTGCGGGTGCTCTTTCGACCTGCCTGATCGGTATCTTCTCGCGCGAGCACGACGGCGTCTTGCTTGCCGGGTGGCAGTTCTTGGTCGGCGGCCTGGTCCTCACCGCCATCGGCTTTTTGATGGGTGGCACGCTCTCCCCCACAGCGATTGTCCCCGCCATCGCGCTCATCATCTACATGGCGCTTATCTCCGCGGTCGCCTACTCGCTGTGGTCGCGCCTGCTTGCCGTCAACCCCGTCAGCCGCGTCTCTGTCTTTGGATTTATGAACCCCGTCTTTGGTGTGGTGCTGAGCGCGCTGCTGCTCGGCGAGGGCGCTGGCACGAGCCCCGTTACCGTCATCGTTGCCCTGCTGTTGGTCTGCGGCGGCATCATCATCGTCAACAAACCCAAAAAAGCCTAGCGAGCTCACCTTTTTAGGGAGGGCATTCGCATACTTTAGCTTAATGGAGCACACTGGTTCTCGTTGATTTCGTACCGAGTCGCGGCGGCAGACGCCCGTCTTGCCGCACCGCGCCTGGGCATTATTGCCGGTGGCCCCCCACAAACGCAAAAGGGGCGCACGACCAAACACGGTCGTATGCCCCTTTTCTAGCGTATTTGTACGCCGGCTTTCTTTTTCTCGGCCTTGACGCGATAGAGCTCTGCATCGGCAGCGCGAAGTAAGTCTTGCCAGGTATCAACGCTATCGCCGACCCGCGCGCAACCGATGGACATCCGCAATGCATACGGCACCTCGGCATGCGCGAGCTCGTCGTTGATTGTCGCGCACAGATGCATGATATCCTGTTCCGCCGCTGCCTTTTGGAGCACCACGAACTCATCGCCGCCATAGCGTGCGATAAAGCCACCAGACGCCGAGCAGACCTCTTTGAGCGTAGCAGATATGACCTGGAGGGCATGATCGCCCTCCACATGTCCATACCGGTCGTTAATCTGCTTAAAGCCGTCAGCGTCCATCATAAGCAGATACACACCATCGGCCTGGTCAGTACCCGAGAACAGCGACAGCATATAGGTCTCAAAACGGTTGCGATTGTTAAGGCCAGTCAACGGGTCGGTCGAGATCAGCTGCTCCTGGCAGATGATGTAGAGCAGTTGGATGCTCAGCGTTATACCGACGCAAAGGCCCGGTACCGAAAACAAAACCTGGAAGGTACCGCCCACCAGAGCGGGAACCGCAAAAAAAGCTAGGGTGCGATAAATGGCCTTCTTTTGCAGGCTTTCGACTTTTCGAGCCTGAATAAAGGCATGCAAGGACGTATATATGACGTAGCAGTAGCTCACGATGGGCTGGATCATATAAGCAAAGCCGCGACGATATACGCCCTGCGCATCGATATAGAACATAGAGTTCGTCCAGCAGCTGGTAAATGCCAGCACGACCACCAATGCGGTTGGCAACGTTAATAGTACCACCCTGTAGGGCGTGGTCAGGAGCCGTGAGCCCTGCATCGTCTCGGAATAGAAAAACCAAATGAGGCACGCGATGGCGAACAGCGAAAACGAGACCGCGTTGGAAATCCAGTTGACCGTAATGCCTACAGGAGTGTTCACGCCGTCCGAGAGCGTCCAGATCATATCGAAGAAAATATAGGCAGCAGACGTGTAGCCCAGCATGCTAAACAAAAGCTGCTGAGTGCTCGAGAACAGGGAGCGACGGCTTCGTACGGCAAGCCCGATAAGAACAATCATGCATAGCAGGAATATCTCGATCTTGAGTGCCTTAACCACTAGACGCCCTCCCTTCAATATCCAAGTGGTCAGAATCGCCCGATTCGTGTCTGGGCAATAAACGCCCCTTACTCCGCAGGGGTAAAGGGAATAATAGCAGAGCGCCCGAACGTTGCTGTAAGACAGCTCTCGTTCGGGCGCTCTGACGGCGCGAATTGCACGCCGGAATCAATTATCGGTAACGGCCGTTACTCGCCGTCGATGTCGGTCGCGACGGCCTCCTCAATAGCCTCGACGCCTTCGACCGACAGATCCTCCTTGCCCTGGCAGAACTTCTTGTCGACCCAGCCGGTCAGAATCGGGGCCATGATTGCCGTGATGATGACGGCGGTGGCAATCTGCGCATACGCGGTGGGCGCAAGCTCGGCAAAGCGCGGAGCGACCTCGGCGAGGGCGACCGGCGTGGTCATAGCCGTGCCGGCAATGGTGGAGCAGGCAACGGCCGCCTTGCCGTTGCCGCCACACAGGCGCTCGAAGGCAAAGGTAATGGGACCGACGATAAAGAGCGTGATGAGGCCCAGCAAGATACCGGAAATACCGCCGGTGATAAAGCTCGAAAGGCTCATGGACGCACCGAGCTGAAATCCGATGACGGCGATCGCGGGATTGGCGCCGGGAACCAGCAGGTTCTTGATAAACGGGAACAGGTTGCCCAGGACCATGCCGATAACAAGCGGCAGGATGGATCCGATGATGGTGCCGACGGGGATGTTGGCGAGACCCGAAACACCAAGGATGATCATCGTGACGGCGGGGCCGGCCGTAAAGAACAGGATACCGACAGCGCCCTGCTCGGACTCATCGCCGAACTCGCCCATGATGCCCGTATAGAGCGCCATGTTGCAAAACGTGATGCCGCCGATGATAGACACGGAGCTCAGACCCAGGAAGTTGTCGTTAAAGAAATATGCCACGCCCAGGCCGAGAGCCGCTGCGACGACCAGCTTGGGGATCAGCACGACGATGCCGGTCTTGATGGCGCCCGGCGTGGACTTAAAGCTGATGCCGGCGCCCACAAACAGCAGGATCGCGGCGACGATGGTATTGGAGCCACCGCGGCAGGCAGCCGTAAAGAAGCCGCCGATCTCAAAAACCTGCGGGCAGAAGGTGTTGAGCAAAAGACCGACGATCATGGGATAGATCATGATGTCGCCCGGGATGCGCGGGACCTTGAATTTCTTTTGCTCGTTGGCGGTTGCTTCCTGTGCCATGAAACCCCCATTTCCGCTGACGGGATACAAAAGCCCACGTCACGCTTTGCTACAGTAAAGTTTGACCATGGTACCAGAAGAGATAGACAAGCTCGGTGAAAAATTCGACAAGTTGGGATGGAACGAGATTCGGCGCCCGCGACGCCACCCCCTATATAAGACTCAAGACGATATAGAGCACGATACCCGAGACGCAGCACCACAGCATCGATTTTGTCTTGACCGCCACGGCCACGACGCCGGCGGCCGCAATCCAGGGAACCAAGGCAGGCCAGAGTCCCGCGTCGAACGCGCCGGGGCTCACCAAGTCGTTGGCGACCAGCGCGGCAAAGGCAGCGGGCGGGATATAGCCCAGGGCCTCGGTAATGCGGGGCGACAGGGTCCGCCCGCGCAAGGCGAACGCCGGCGCGATGCGAAAGAACGCAATAGCAGCCCACGACGACAGCCACAGAACCAAGAACTCGTTAACGGGCATCGCGGGCACCTCTTCCGTCAAATACAGCATCGCACGCCAGCGCAATGGCAATGCCGACCACGACGCTTGCCGGCACGGCAATATTCGTGAGGCCCAAGGACTTGCATACGGCGACGGACACCGCGCCCGAAACCGCCGCGACAACGTTGCCGCGCGACAGCCGCTGCGAAAAGAGCAGGCAGATAAAAAGCGATGTGCAGACAAAGCCCGCAATAGCGGTGGGGACATCGACAACAGTGCCGACAACGGCGCCCATCGTGCACGAAACGCCCCATGTCGCGATGAGGATCGCGTTGAGCACAAAGGACTCGCGCGGGCCCCAATCCTCCCCTTCAACCAAATTGGCTAGCGAGATGCCGTACGCTTCTTCGGTAAGCGTCGCGGTGACCGCCAGCGTCTGACACTTCGAGGCACTCTTCAGATGCGGGGCAAGCGATGCCGAATATAGTGCAAAACGCGAGGAGATGGCGGCGACGCTCGCGATAATCGAAGGTGCCGGTACGCCCGCCAGCCAAAGATTGCAGATCATAAACTGGCCGCTGCCCGTCACAAACGTGCTGCTCAGGGCAAAGACCATCCAGGGTTCCATTCCCGTCTGCCCCATGATCATTCCGCACGGCGCGCCTATTGCAACATAGGTAAGCATCACTGGCCAGACGGTTCTAACGATTTTGAGCACCATACGCTTCTCATCCTGACAAGGTCTCCGAACCGCATGTAGCGACACGGCAGAATCATCATCCGACAGCAACCGAGTTCACCTACAATTGCCACCGGATCGAAAGACACAACTTTTTAGGAAGTCATTATGACAGCTATCGATCGAGACCGGGCGCGCGCGGCCTTCAAAAGCTACACCGATGCCTACGACGCCACCAACCCACGCATCGCGCTCAAAATCGAGCATACGTACCACGTGGCCGAGGCATGCGATGCCGTAGCGCGCGAGCAGGGCTGGTCGTCAGAAGATATTGACCTGGCATGGCTTTGCGGCCTGCTACACGATATGGGCCGCTTTGAGCAGCTACGACGCTGGGACACCTTTAAGGACGCCGAGAGCATGAGCCATGCGGCGCTGGGCATCGAGGTCCTCTTTGGCGAGAATCCCGCCGATGCACCCGCCGTAACGAGCATCCGCGACTTTATCGATGACCCGGCAGAAGATGAGCTCATCCGAGCGAGCATTGCCTATCACAGCGATTTCCGTCTACCCGCGCAGCTCGACGTGCGCACGCGAAGCTTCTGCGATATCGTGCGCGATGGTGACAAGATCGACATTATGCGCACCATCGCCGACAGCACCGTCGAGACCATCCTTAAGGTGGATGAGGACGCATTTCTCGGCAGCCGTTTCTCGTCGCCGACACTTGCCGCCTTTGACGAGCACCGCTGCGTCGCACGCGATGAGCGCGATGAGCCCGCCGACTTCTTGGTGGGGCTTATCTGCTTTATGTTTGAGCTCGTCTATCCGGCAAGCCGCGCGCTGGCGCGCGAACAGGGCGATATCCACCGCCTGCTCGACGCGCCCTTTGGCATTACGCGACCCTTTACCGACCCCGCCACGCAGGCAACCTGGAGCCGTCTAAAGGACGAGATGCGCGACTGGCTGGCGCGCGCCTAGCGCTCAAGCTGGGCCAGCAGCTCCTCGACGACCTCGACGGCATCACCGACAACCTTGTACTGGGCAGCACCAAAAATGGGGGCATCTGGGTCCTCGTTGATGGCGATAATGCACTCCGCCCCACCGATGCCGGCAAGATGCTGGATGGCGCCCGAAACACCGATACTCACGAGAAGCTTGGGCGAAACCGATACGCCCGTCTGGCCGATCTGATGGCGATACTCTAACCAGCCGGCCTCCACGACAGGTCGCGTGCAGCCAAGCTCGGCTCCCAGAGCCTCGGCGAGCCTTCGCATCAGCGGCAGGTTTTTCTTGGAACCAATGCCGCGACCCACCACGACCAGGCGCTCGGCATCGGCGATCGAAGCCTGCTGCCCCCACTCCTCGGCGGGAATCGAAATCTCGACACGAGCTTTGACGTCTTCTGAAAGCGTTACCTGGGTAATCGTTCCAGAACGGCTGTAGTCGAAGTCGGGCGCCTTAAAAATACCGGGGCGCACCGTGGCCATCTGGGGTCGGTGATTGGGGCAGATGATGGTGGCCATCAAGTTGCCGCCAAACGCCGGGCGCGTCTGCTGCAGCAGACCCGTCTCCGTATCCATCGAAAGCACGGTGCAATCGGCCGTAAGGCCCGTCTGCAAACGTACGGCGACACCAGGTGCCAGCTCGCGACCAAAGGCGGTCGCGCCGTAGAGGATGGCCTCGGGCTTGCGCTCGGCCACCAAATCGCAAATCAGACGGGCATAGGTCTCTGCGTCGTTTTGACACAGACGCTCGTCGCGACAGACCACAACTTCATCCGCACCGGCACAGACCAGATGCTCCAGCTCCTCGAGCGAGCTCTCGGGGCTCATGCCGACCAATGCCACCAAACGGCAGCCGCGGGCATCGGCAAGCTCACGGCCCTTACCCATCAGCTCATAGGCAACAGGAGCCACTGTATCGTGCTCGTCGGTCTGCACGAATACCCAGATGTCTCGATATGTATCAAGGTCCGCCGCGCCGGCGGCCTCGTCACGCTCGATCGAGATAGCGTTGACGGGGCAGGCATCGACGCACCCGCCGCACAGAATGCAGCCGTCGGTTACGCGGGCACAGCGGTTGGGACGCCCACCCTCCACCACAATGCCGCCCGAGGCGCAGGCACGGACGCAGCGACCGCAACCGATGCAGGCTTCGCTATCGATATTCAATCCGCTCATCTATGCCATCCCCTCGATAATCTTGGCGAGCTTTTCCGCCTGCTCGGATGCCGTGCCCTCAACGGTCTCGCACGTTTGATCACGGTCGGGCACAAACGAGCGCACGACCTGTGTCGGCGACCCGGCAAGACCGCAACGCGCGGGGTCGGCGTTCACGTCGGCGGCACAGACCACGCGCACGTCCGCCTCCTCCGCCGCGCGAATACCGGCAACACTCGGCATACGCAACTGGCCAATCTCCTTGGCAGTCGTCATCGCGCACGGCATCTCAAGACACACCGTCTCCTCGCCGGCATCGCATCCGTGAACGAGCGCCAGCGAGCCACACGTCGTAAAGCCCGCGCTTTGCACGCAGCTCACGTCGGTCACGCAGGGAATCTCAAAGGCACCGGCAAGCTCGGGACCAATCTGGGCCGTATCGCCATCCACCGCCATCTTGCCGCAGATGAGCAGATCGAAGTCCTCGTCGAGCGCCTCGATGCCGCATTTGAGAGCATAGGTGGTCGCCAGGGTATCGGCACCTGCAAAGGCGCGATCGGTCAGCAGCAGCGCGTCGTCGGCACCTCGAGCGATGCAGTCGCGCAGCAGCAACTCGGTCGCGGGGATGCCCATCGACACCACCGTTACGCGCACGTCCATGCCAAAGCCGATAAAGTCGTCTTTCAGCGCCAGCGCGCATTCCAAAGCGCTCGCATCAAAGGGATTAATGACCGTCTGCTTGCCATCGCGCACGATGGTATTGGTCTTGGGGTCCATCTTGACCTCGGTGCTGCCCGGCACGGCCTTGACGCACACCACCATATGGAAATCGCTCATCTTCACGCACTCCCTTTCTGGACGAGCTCATCCAAGAGCTTCTCCGAAAACAGGTTGCCGCGACCCAGCTGCCCGTCGGGATCGAGCTGGAGCTTGAGCCGCGCCGACTCGACCATGGCCTCGTGACCGTACATCGTCTCTAAGAAGCCCGCCTTGATCTTGCCGACGCCGTGCTCGGCAGAAACGGCACCGCCCATAGCCGTTACCTCCGCAGCCCACTGGGCAAACAGCTCGCCACCGCGACGGTAGTCCTGCGCATCGCGCGGCAGGATGTTCACATGCAGATGGTTGTTACCGATGTGCCCCCAGGCAGCAGATTCAAGCCCGCTTTCGGCCAGTGTGCGACGATAGAGGGCCACGACATCGGCAAGGCGTGCATTGGGCACCGACATGTCCGAACCCAGTTTGGTGATGGTGGGATCCGTGCGGCGACGCTCGTCGATAAGCATGTTGACGCTCTCGGGCACCGCGTGGCGGAAGAACCGCTGGCATTCGCGATCGACTTCGGTGCGCGCGACCCATGTCGCATCGTCGCTGCCGCCCGCAAGCTCTAGTACCCACCCCAAGTGATACAGCTCCTCAGTCGCCTGGGCTTCGTCGTCGCAGTCGAGCTCCACGTAAACACAGACCTTAGCGTCTTTGTCGAGCGCCGGCAGCGAGGCGAACGCGGTCGACTGCTCGCGCTGGCGACGTAGAATATCCAGGGCGCCAGCGTCGAAGTACTCGATGGCAGCCGCATGGGACAGGACGGGGCGCACGGAATCGGTAAAGGACACGGCCTTGTCTTCGCTATCGAAAAAGCAGCTCACACCCCAAACGACCGCAGGCGCCGCCTGCAGGGCAATCTCGAGCTCGGTGATAACGCCGAGCGTGCCGCAAGCACCGATAAAGAGGTCGATGGCGTCCATTTCGTCCGCAACGAAATAGCCTGAGGCATTTTTTGTCTTGGGCATGGTGTAGTCAGGAAGATCGAGCTCGAGTGCACGGCCCGCTGCCGTCACGAGCGACAGGCGGCGGCCCTGGGCAAAAGCCTCGCCGCGCTGAAGCTCAAGCAAATCGCCATCAGCCAGCGCGACGTGGAGTCCCGTGATATGCGGGCGCATGGGGCCGTAAGCGTAGCTGCGGGCGCCGGAGGCGTTGCATGCCGCCATGCCGCCCAGACAGGCAGATGCCTCAGTGGGATCGGTGGGAAAAAACTGCTCCGGGGCCTCTTGGAACTCCTCGTAGGCCTCAAGCGATGCCTGGTCCCAACCAGCGATCGGCAGCACCTTCTTGCTCAGCTGCTTGCGCAGCTCCGAGAGCACGACGCCCGGCTCCACACGCAGTAGAAAGCGGCCTTGTTCATCGCGGCGAAGGCCCAAGTAGCGATTCATACGGGAAGTATTGAGGATATGCCCGCCGTGGGGCACGGCACCGGCGGCAAGGCCGGTTCGGGCGCCCTGAACCGTTACCGGGACACGCTCGGCATGGAGCTTTTCCAAAATGGCACGGACCTCGTCTTCCGTTGTCGGAAACGAGATGCTCGAGGCCTCGCCCGATGCGCGAGACTCATCGCGACCATACTCTTCGAACTCGTCGGTGAAGGGTTTGATGGTTACAGACACGCGAACTCCCCTTTAGCTAACTACAGTGTTTGCAGGGAGATGTTACCGCATCGTTTCGTCGACGTGTTCGAGACCGTCTCCATAATTGGCGATTTTTACGTTCGTGCAATTCGGCGAGCGGCTTGATTTCCTCGGCAGACGATGCTTTTGACACATATGGCCCCGCCGTCGCCGACCGCGTGATTGTCGCTCGAAAAAAGTTGGAGTATTTTTTGCCGCCTTTTACCTGCGGAGACGCCAATCCGTCAAGCATTTGGTTAGAAATTGGTCAAGTAGCGGCTGATACGGTCGGCGTCGACAGCCAAAACCGATAGAAGTTTTGGCCCCAGAAGCAGGGAGGTTCCCATGGCATATTACTGGCCCCAGTACGGCATCGCCATCGAAGTCGACGACGATCCCCATCTCCTGCCTTTCGACGAAGAGGCATTCCCCGATACGACGGTCTACCACGTTACCACCGATGTGATCTGCGACCCTGAGTCGTTCTCGGCGCTCGCCCACCACATCGCACGTATCCACGACATCGAGCTCCCTCCCGACTTCGACGAGCTTGTCTACTCGCGCCGCCTGATGCTTCGCATGCTCTTTGGAGCGGACCCGTCCACCTTTGCGCGCATCTATACCGCCAAGGATGCCGCATGAGCGCGAAAAAGCCACTCCACTTTGCAGGTCTGAGTCGTCGCAAGAAGCTCATCGTTGCCTGCTTGGCCATCGTCTGTGCCCTTGTCGCCGTAGGACTATACGCTTGGCAGTCGCAGCCCGTACCCGAGGCGGGCGCTTCGGTTACGACGGCCGAGGGCAAAACGCGTCAGGAAATCCAAGATGAGCTCGACGCCATCGTCCGCGACAACATGATGACGATTTCGGTCGCACCGGTCGCTCAGCTGCAGGAGGACGGCAAGCTGCGCGTCAACGTGCAAAACGTCCAAGACAACAAGTTTCCCCAGCGATTCCGCGTCATCCAAAACGACGAGACCATGTACGAATCCGGTGTGGTCAAGACCGGCAAGACAATCGAAACGTGCCCCGCCGGCGACATCAAAGAAGGCGAGGCGTACATCGAGATCCAGGCACTCGATGCCAAGACCCTCGACAGCCACGGCAATCCGACACGTGTCAAGGTACGGGTTGAGCAAGCCGAGAACTAGCTTTCCGGCCGACGCGGCGCCGCACGCAATTCACCAGCATTCGTCCAATCATCGCGGGGACGGCCCGCGGCGAATAGAAAGGAACGACCATGGACATCACCAGGAACATGAACGGAGCCAAAGCGCTCGTCGTGGGCGCAGGGCTCGCGCTCGCGCTCGCAATGGGCGCCGCCCCGACGCCAGCTATGGCAGCCGGGCGCGTTGGAACCACGAAAGTAATGGTCAGGACCGAGATCGACAACGTTGAGTTCAAAGTTCCGACGGTTATTCCCTTCGTCGCCAAGGCCGACGGCACGCTTCAGGGCCCCTCAGAAGACGCGACCACCATCGACAATCATTCGGCCTACGGCATCCATGTCACCAACATGAAGATCGACGCCATGAACACCTGGACCATTGCTGCCGACGCCAAAGCCGGAACCGCACAGAACTCCATCGACTTTAAGGTCGGCCCCGACGGGGAACTCCAGAACGCCAGCGCCGCAATGCAGGGGACGGGCCTCGATCTTTCCAAGAACGCAGCCTTCGACATGGGCTACCAGGGCATTGCCGGCGGCACGGACAAAATTAAGCTCAAGACAAGCGGAAACGTCGCCCGCGTCACGCGCGACATCTTCCGCGTAACCGGCGAAGGCGATCAGGTTGCAACGATCACCTGGACGGTCGAGCCCGGTGCGCACACGGCATAAGGCCGTCGCCCTGGCCGCCGCCGTCAGCATCCTAGCGTTTGGGCCAGCCATGGCCTTTGCCCAGCAAGAACAGGCGCAGGCCGCCACGCAAGTGACGGTCGACCTCTCGGAGCTCGACCGCGGCGACCGCGAGGAACCGTTGGCGCAGACAGGCGACAGACGATGGCTCTTGGCAGCAGGCGCCACAGCAGCAGGCGCGGGGACCGCCGGCCTCGGTCTGCACATCAAACGCAGCCAGAAACAAAACACGGACAGGCCGCACTAAATTAGCTAAGGAGACCCCATGGCATCGAAGAACCTTTTGCCCGTCGTCGCACTCTGCGGCGCGCTCGCAACCGGAACGCCTGTCGCCGCTTGGGCGACTCCCGTCATGGCAGACTCCTTACCAGCAGTCCTAAGTTCCGCACCAAATCCGTCGAGCGCCATTGCGTGCAAGCGTTTTTCGATCGCACAGGCCGCGATCTCAACCTCGGGATGCCTTCGTCGTAATACGGACGGCTCGATAGTCGTGGATATCAATCGTTCGAACAAGGCAAACGGCTCCCAGGCGGGGTGCGCCGTCTGCACGTGGCGCTCGGTTATGCTCGATGCAGATGGCGATCCATGCAATTTAGAGCTGCGCATCGACATCGCTTCGGTCGATGACTCGGCGAACGGAGCGAAGGTCGCCTTCGACGGTACGTTTTTTGAGAAAGGAGGCGGTATATGTCTGGGCTGCGCCGCCGCGAATGCAGACGAAACGCAGCCCACCCTCTCATTCACGGCATCGTTGCGGCTGACCAAAGCCGGCACCGATGCCATCGCGGCGGGAGAAGCGTCCCTGCTGTTCTACGCCGTCAGCGCCAAAGACACAGACGCTCATTTCGAGAAGCCAGCCGGATCACTCAGCCTTACACGAGGGATAGAGACAGGCCCTATTGAAATCGATGCCCACGCGCAAAGCAGGCAACGCATTCTTGCCGACCCGGCGCTTCTCGAAATGGAGTGGAACGGATCCGGAGCCATCGGAATTCTTCCCTCCGCGCTTGACGCCAAGACGCTCCCCTCAAACGACGAACCCATCAACGCAACCATACAAAAAGAGAGCGCGGACAAAGAAGCAGGTGCGGGCGACACGCCGTCGCCGACAAACAGCATCCCAGCTTCTCTCGAAGCACCGAATGAGCCCGCTAACGATCCAAACGATCCCGAGCTCGCGGACAGTCTGGGGCTTGCTGATCCTCAAGAGATCGATGAAGGTAACTGCTGCGTGCTTGCCGCGCTCGACCACACAGAGATCATCGACGCTGCGAACATCGAAGCTGCCGCCGCCAATCAGCCCGTCCGCAAGTCGGCTATCATCGCATTTCCTGAATCCATCGAAGTCGTCTTTTTGCCATCGGGCGAGGTCGTGGCCCCAACACTGCTCACCTTGTTGGGCGCCAAGAATACTAGAAACGAAATTAAAAAGGTCACAGTTGTCGACCCTGCAACCACCACAAAACTGCGTCTATACGCCGTTGCTCCAGACGGAGGCAAGACCTTGGAATTCGATGGCGACACACTCCTAGCCTGGCGACGTCTGGACATTATGCAAGACGTCTCGTACCAGATCGAGCTCGAAGGGTTTGATCGTGCCCGCGATGCCAATATCATCGCCGCGGCTATCGAATCCCCGCAGCGGCTTATGACACTGCGCTTTGAATACTATCCCTATGTCCCGACAACCACCTGAGGCTTAAATGCTGCGCATCATTCCTAACACCACTTATATAACGTATTAGATGAGTCGCGATGTGCCTCGCATTTCGTTCTGCTACGATTGCCACGTTGGCATCAATACAGGAGGGCTCATGCCGGGCTTGGGAACAATCATCAACGTTGTGCTTTTAGTTGCGGGCGGTCTTTTGGGATTAGCGGGCGGCCGCTTCATTACACCGCGCATCCAAGACACGCTCATGAAAGCATCGGGGCTGTGCGTCCTGTTTATCGGCCTTGGCGGCACCATGCAAAAGATGCTCCTTATCGATGGGAAGGCGCTAGCGACCACCGGTACCACCATGCTCATCGTCTCATTTGCGCTCGGTTCGCTCATCGGCGAGGCCGTCAACTTGGAAGCCGCCATCGAGAACCTTGGCGAATGGCTCAAGCGCAAAACCGGCAGTGAGGGCGATAACGAGTTCACCAACGCTTTTGTCTCGACTTCACTCACTGTGTGTATCGGCGCCATGGCCATTGTGGGATCGATCCAGGACGGTCTGCTCGGCGACTGGTCCACGCTCGCCCTGAAAGGCGCGTTGGACTGCATCATCGTCTGCACCATGACGGCGTCGCTTGGCCGCGGCTGCATTTTCTCCGCCCTGCCCGTCGCCGTGTTCCAGGGGACGATCACGCTGTTTGCCGGCGCACTCTCCCCCATCATGACCACGGCAGCCCTCGACAGCCTTTCGCTCGTAGGCTCCATGCTCATCTTCTGCGTCGGCGTCAACCTCATCCGTCCTCAGACCTTCCGCACGGCCAATATGCTCCCCTCCGTCGTCATCGCCGTCATCTACGCCCTCCTGTTCTAAATCTATCAACGCAGCGGCATCCCGAACACCTGTTTGATGCTGTGCTATGATATGAGGTCACCGAAGCTGCGTTAGGAGAGGAGAAGCGGTGGCCGACCAGGACATCAAGATGCTCATCGAGCGCATTATGGCCGAGGCCCGGACCCATCAGTCTGCTCGCTTCTCAAACGAAGTCTATGCTGACGAGCCGATTCTCAAAACCGGTCGTCAGATGCAGAATTTCCTTCCCGACCAGTACCGCAAGATGCGCGAGATATCGCGCTGGCAGGATGACCCCAAAGGCGGCGCGGGTCGCTGGCTTTCGGAAGCCGAGCTTTTCTACCGCCAAGGCCTGCTGATGGCCGACTTTGAGGACGACTGCCCCTACAACGGCACCTTTAAGTCGTACTTTCCCACCTACAACGCCATGAGCGATCGGCAACTGCGCGGCTATTTTACTTGGCGCGCCCAAGTGCGCCGCGGAACCGTCGAGGAAACGTCTACGTCCTTTGCCTTTCTGTATCTCTATGAGCTGATTTGCGGCATTGGCGTAGATAATCCGCTCGATGGTTTTAACAAGATCAAGGCTTTTTGGGATGTCTATCGCGCCTTCGAGCCCGGCATCGACCGGTTTGCGCGCGTGTGGCTGCAGGACTACGCCGTGTTCCACGGGCTCGACCCCAAGCTGCTTCGTGACTCTAAAACCGTCATGTTCGATAACGCCCTTATCGAGCTGCGACGCGCGGCACGAGACCTTGTACCAGCACCGGCACCGTCCGGCCAGACCCCCAAGCGTCGCAAAACCTCCGAGCCCACGCTCCCCCTTCCGCCCGATGAGGTGCGCGAGGAGCGACTCATGGCCGCCATCAACGCCCTCTCCACGTACAACCTAAGTAACTCGCGGCTCGACCGCAGCCACCACCGCGATCTGCGCCACGTGGCGTGCGCCGTGTATGTCCGTATGGCGCGCTACTATGACACGCACCGAAAGACCGGCATCGTGGCGAGCTTATTTGGGGAGGAGACGGCCATGCCCTACACCATGTTTGCCTCGGCCGTATTCTTTGCGCCCGAGCGCCACGAGGACTGCGAATACCGCCTGGATCCCATCCATATCTACCGTTGCCAAAACGGCTTTTGGGAATGTATGCGTATCCACGGTAGTAGGCAAAAGAGCAGCAAGCTCGGTGAAATGATGCGCGCCTGCGACCAACGCCTGCGCCTGGCGCTGGACCCCGCCCATCCCCTTAAGGAAGAAAAGGTCCCCAAATATCTGGCCAAGATTATCGATGACGAGATTGTGGCATGGCTTTCATGGGATGCCGCACACCAGCCCGTCAAGATCGATATCGATCTGAGTCAGCTGGGGCACATTCGGAGCGCCGCCGCGCAAACGCGTGAAGCGCTTTTGATCGATGAAGAGCGCGAGGACGGCGCACCTGTGGAAGCCGAGGCAGCGGACTCAGGGCAACCGGAAGCCGAGCCCGTAGCCGACGCGATTGTCGAGGCGATCGCGGCACCCATTCGGCAGGACGAGGCCGACGAGCCAACCATATCCACCGAACAGTTTGGTGTCGTGGCACCGCTTCTCGCGCCGACGCCCGCGTTCGCAGCTGCTGCGCCCGCTGACGCCGCGACCGAACTCGCGCCCGCCGCAACCGCGTATCTTCGCGCACTGCTCGAGCAAAACGCAGCGCAAGCGACATCGGCAGTGGCGCACTCGGGCCAGAGCGAGGACATACTCGTCGATACCATCAACGAGGCGCTCTTTGACCTGGTGGGCGACACCGTAATTGAATTTAGCGCGGCAGGGCCGCAGATTATCGAGGATTACGAAGCAGACGTGAGAGGATACCTAGACCATGAGTGATACCACATCCGCAGCGCCCCGCGTACCCAAACGCGTCGCTGCCGTCATTCTCAACTCGCTCAAGGGCGGCGTGGTCCCGCGCATCGGCCTTCCCTATATCACCGTGGGACGCGAAGTCGAGATTCGCGCCCTGCTCACCGATCTGAGTCTCATCGCCGACGGTGGCGCGAGTTTCCGGTTTCTGGTCGGTCGCTACGGAGCCGGCAAGAGCTTTTTGCTCCAGACCATCCGCACGCACGCCATGGGTGAGGGATTCGTCGTCGCTGATGCCGACCTATCCCCTGAGCGCCGCCTGCAGGGCGGCCAGGGTCAGGGCCTTGCCACCTACCGTGAGCTCATCCGCAACATATCGACTAAAACGCGCCCCGAGGGCGGTGCGCTCAACCTTATCCTGGATCGTTGGGTCGCCTCGTGTGCCGATGCCGACGAGTCTGCCGTCAATGCCCAACTGGCCCCGCTCGAGGAGATGGTCCACGGCTTCGACTTCGCCCGCATGCTCCGCCGCTACCGCGCGGCAGTATCCGAGGGTGATGAAGAGGCTATGAGCCGCGTGACCAAATGGATTCGCGGCGAGTACCGCACCAAGAGTGAGGCACGCGCCGAGCTGGGCTCCTCGACCATCATCAGCGATGACGACTGGTACGACTACGTTAAGCTCATTGCGCGCTTTTTGGTCTGCAGCGGCTACAAGGGCATGCTGGTGCTCATCGACGAGCTCGTGAATCTGTATAAGATTCCCAACGCCATCACACGCCAATACAACTACGAGAAGATCCTGACCATGTACAACGATACGCTCCAGGGCAAGGCGCAGTACCTGGGCATGATCATGGGCGGCACGCCGACCTCCATCGAAGACCGCCGCCGCGGTGTGTTCTCCTACGAAGCCCTGCGCAGCCGACTCGCTCAGGGCCGCTTTGCGCGCGAGGACCTTAAGGACATGCTCGCGCCCATCATCCGTCTACAGCCACTCACCTATGAGGAGCTGCTGGTGCTCATCGAAAAACTCATGCAGATCCATGCCGGCTACTTTGGCTGGACGCCCACGCTTACCGAGAACGACTTGGTGGACTTTCTCAAGATTGAGTTTGGCCGCGTGGGAGCCGCTACGCACTTAACGCCGCGTGAGGTCATCCGTGACTTTATCGAGCTGCTCGACATCCTGTGTCAGAACCCCGACGCCAACGTGGCCGAGCTGCTGCAAAGCGTCGGTGGCGACACGCTGGCGCCGGCAGCCGCAACAGGCGACACCGGCACCGCAGGCGGCGACCGCAATTTCGCCGAGTTCACCATCTAACCTGCCAAAAAGGGACAGGTTTATTTTGGCAGGTTTTATCTGGGCAAACGTCGAGGCAGTAATGCGGCAAGCCGTTGCCAGCCGCGTTGAGAGATTCGTTTTTGAGAGGAGGCCCCGTGAACGCCTTTGACCGATATGCTCCGTTTATCCAAGACTTCATCTACTCCCACGATTGGGAGAGCCTGCGCTCTATCCAGGTTGCGGCAGCTGATGCCATCTTTAACACGCAGGATAATGTGCTCCTGACGGCATCCACGGCTTCCGGCAAAACCGAGGCAGCCTTCTTTCCCATCCTGACCGAGTTTTGGGAGAACCCGCCCGCAAGCGTGGGCGCCCTCTACATCGGCCCCCTCAAGGCGCTCATCAATGATCAGTTCGTCCGCCTCAACGACCTCTGCGAAGAGGCCGATATCCCCGTCTGGCACTGGCATGGCGATGTCTCGCAGTCGCACAAGGCTAAGCTCATCAAAAAACCGAGCGGTATCTTGCAGATTACGCCCGAGTCGCTCGAGGCGCTCCTGATCCATAAGCACATGGCAATCCCTCGTATGTTTTGCGACCTGCGCTATGTGGTTATCGACGAGGTTCATTCGCTCATGCGCGGCGACCGCGGCGGTCAGACGCTCTGCCTTATCGAGCGCCTCTCGCGCATGGCGGGCGTGCAGCCCCGCCGCATTGGCCTTTCGGCCACCATCGGCGACCCCGAGCGCACGGGTGCCTTTCTCTCGCAGGGAACGGGACGCGACTGCGTTATCCCCCGTTTTGAGGAACCGCGTCGCGTGTGGCGTATCTCCATGGAGCACTTCTACAACTCGGGTCCCCAGGCACAGCAGCGAGGATTCGAGAGCATGGGTCCTCAAGAGGCCGAAGTGCTTGCATGCGAGCGCATTGAGGCAGCGGAACCCGCGGCACTGCCCGCCGGCGCCCAAGACATGCGTCACAGCGGACAGCTCACACAAGAGGAGCGCCGTCAACGTCGTGAGCGGGCACGGGGCAAGGCCGCTCCCAAAGACCGTTGCACTTCCTCGGCCCCCGAGGGCGAAGTCGACATCCCACGAGCGACCGAGCAGGCGCTTCTCAACCCCACCGACACGGCGCCCGACAACGCCGACCCCGGTATGGGCTATATCTTTGAGCATACGCGCGGCCGCAAGTGCCTGGTCTTTGCCAACTCGCGCGAGGAGGCAGAGGCCGTGTGCTCCATGCTGCGTAGCTACTGCGAGAACCGGCACGAGCCCGACCGTTTCCTCATTCATCACGGCAATCTTTCGGCATCGTTGCGCGAGACGGCCGAGGAACTCATGCGCGATGAGGAGCAGGCACAGACGACCGTCACCACCTCTACGCTTGAGCTTGGCATCGATATCGGCCGTCTGGAGCGTGCCTTCCAGATCGACGCGCCGTTTACCGTCAGTTCCTTTTTGCAGCGAATGGGCCGCACGGGACGCCGCGACCTTCCGCCCGAAATGTGGTTTGTCATGCGCGAGGAAGAGCCCGAGCCGCGCACGATGATGCCCGAGACCATTCCGTGGAAGCTCCTGCAGGGCATTGCGCTCGTACAACTCTATCGCGAGGAAAAGTGGGTCGAGCCGCCCGAGCTCGATCGACTCCCCTACAGTCTACTCTACCACCAGACTATGTCGACGCTTGCCAGCACCGGCGAGCTCACGCCAGCAGAGCTTGCCCAGCGCGTGCTCACACTCAGCTATTTCCATCGCATCTCGGCCGATGACTATCGCGTATTGCTGCGTCACCTCATTAAGATCGACCATATCCAGGTCACCGAGGGCGGCGGACTCATCGTGGGTCTCGCGGGCGAGCGCATCATCAACAACTTTAAGTTCTACGCCGTATTCCAGGAAAACGAGGAGTTCACCGTTCGTAGCGAGTCGGCCGAATTGGGCACGATCGTCAACCCGCCACCGCCCGGTGAGCGCATCGCCATCGCCGGACACTGCTGGATTGTCGAGGAAGTGGACTGGAAGCGCCACACCGTCTTTGCCACGCAGGTCAAGGGTCGTGTGCCGGCCTACTTTGGCGACTGCCCCGGTGACATCAATACACACGTACTCGAGCGCATGCGCAAGACGCTCAACGAGCACGCGACATATCCGTACCTCATGGATAACGCACGGGCTCGCTTGGCGCAGGCTCGTCATACCGCCGAGATTTCGGGCGCGGGAACTAAGCCGCTCATCAACCTGGGTGGCGACACCTGGGTGCTCTTCCCCTGGTTGGGCAGCTACGCCTTTTTGGCACTCGAGCGCATGCTCAAGATTAAGTGTGCCGCGGAGCTGGGCCTTCGCGGACTCGACCCGTCACGTCCGTACTTTATGCAGTTCAAGATGAAGGCCGACGAGGAGACGTTCTTTGAAGTGCTCGCCGCCGAAGCCGAGAAAGACTTCGACCCCATCGACCTCGTCTATCCCGGCGAGGTGCCTTACTTTGATCGGTACGACGAATTCGTTCCAGAAGAGCTCGTGCGCAAAGGCTTTGCCGAAGGCGTGCTCGACATCGAAGGCATGAAGCAGCGCGTTCTCGGCTGGCGCGACCACACCTAAGACCAGTCTTTTTGGGACGGGGAGACTTATTTGTCGTGAAGGACGGTGCCGAGGAAGTCGGTGTCGAAGGGCACGGCTTCGGCAAAGACATAGTCGCCGTCGCTGGCGATGAGCAGGTAGTTTTCCTCGCCGCCGAACTTCGCATCGCCACATGGGACCACCCAGGCATGGGCGAATACCTCGAGTGCCGTGGCAGCGCAGTCGCGCAGGAACGTCACGTCGCTCCCCTCGTTTGCGCTCACGATATTGGCGACGTAGACGCCACCAACATTTAGGCTGCCCCGCACTAAACGCAACGCCTCAACCGTCGCCAACTCGCGTACGGGCTCGGCACCGCCAAAGCAATCGCTCACGACCGCGTCATAGCGACGATGGCCCACGCTCGTCACACCCAGATACGAGCGAGCCTCAGCGGTTATCACCCGCAGGCGATCGCCCGCCGCGCGCTCCAGCTCGTCTAGGTAGAACCAGCGGCGCGCCAGGCGCGTAATCTCTCCGTCATACTCGATGACGTCCATGCGCAAGCCCTCGTGCGACATCAGGGCGAATTTAGGATAGGCAAACCCGCCGCCGCCCAGCATAAGAATGCGGTCGATACCGTGACCATAAGCGTCGCGCATCGCATCCTCGGCCTCAAACACGTCGTTAAACGCGCGATAGTACGCAAAGACGGGCTCCGCCCAGCGCTCACCAACGTAACTCGCGCTTTGGTAGACGCCGCCTTGCACCAATACGCGGACTTCGTCGCCGCCCTCGTCGTGCACGCGTTTCACACGCGCCAAGCCATTGCGGGTTCGCGCAACCTGCAGACAGGCAGCACGAACAGCGACAGCGGCCGCACCAAGCGCCGCGGCTCCCAGAGCAACGCCGGCAACGACGCCGGCAGAAACACTCGGCTTGTTCATCTAGAGCTCCTTTTGCAGATAAAGGCCATGGTCATAAAATCCAAGATGGCGATAGTACTCGCGCGTGCCAATCGCGCTAATCACGTTGATACGCGCATAACCCGCATCCCGGGCAATCTCGCACGCACGCTCTACGAGCAAACGCCCCAACCCGTGATGTTGCGCCGCCTGGCCCTGATCGCCCACGCGCGCCGCCATGCCATACACGTGCACCTCGCGAATCATCGCCTCGTCCGGCGTCGTCGGCAACTCGTCCGCATGTGCGGCAACAAACGAATGGTCGGGCAGCGACAACCGCAAAAAGCCCGCGATCTTGCCCCGCGGCGTCACCCACTGCAAAAAGCGCTCGTGAGTCACCGGCGTCTCGTACGCCACTTCCTCATCAAGAGAAAGCTCATCCAAGTCGGCACCCGCGGTACTGATCTCGCGATAGCGAATCTCGCGCACCACTGTGCCTTCTCCACGAGCCGCCAAGCGATTCTCGACGAGCTGACGCAGGTTGGGCTTCTTGTTGCCCACCATGATGTCATCGGAGCTAAAGTCGCGGATCATGCGACTGATGCGGCAGAACGCCGGCGTCACCACGATGTCATCGGCCAGTACATCGAGCAGCTCCTCCTCGGTATAGGGACGCCACTTGCCACGCTCATAGCAGCCCACCAGACGCGAGCCCTCGATGAGTGCACACGGATAGACTTTGACCTCGTCGGGCATAAAGGCCCCCTCGGTCACAAAGCGCTCGTAGTCGCGCTTGTCCCCTTCGGGCGTGGCGCCCAGCAAGTTGAGCATAAAATGCGCGTGAATCTTAAAGCCAAACAGGCGCGCAAGCGAAAACGCCCGCTCGATCTGCGCCACCGAAATGCGCCGCTCGTTGATATCGAGCAGGTGCTGGTCGAGGCTCTGGATGCCCATCTGGATCTTGGTGCAGCCCAGGCGGCGGATAAGCGTGAGGGCCTTCGGCGTTACGGCATCGGGGCGCGTCTCGATAACGAGTCCCACCACGCGATGCTTCGCCGTCTCGTTGATGCGCTGTTGACGTTCAAGCTCCTCCATCGTTGCCGTCTGCCACTCGGCGACTTCGCCCCACGGCGTACCGGGGCCGTACAGACGACGCACCGCACGGTTGTAGCCGCCCACGGCAGCATCCACACGCCCCTGGTCGTCGGCAACGCCGGCAGCAAGCTCGACCTCGTCTGTCGCAATGCCGGCTGCCCGATAGCGCTCGCGACGCTCCGCTACCACCGGCGGCAGGGCATCGGCGGGAGCGTCATCGAGCAGGCGCCCCGCCTCGGCACGACTGATGCCCGGACGCGCCAACATGGGGTTTGCCGCCACGCCGGCGACGGCATCGTCATTGAGCGCACGGAAAAGCTCCGACATAAACCACGTCTGATACCCTTCCGGATAGTCGCTCCAGGTGCCACCGAGCACGATGAGCTCTATCTTATCGGTCGCATGCCCCATCTGCGAAAGCGCCGTCAAACGGGCGCTCACCTGCAGATATGGATCGAAGCAGTTTTGCTCTGCACGGGCGCACGCCGGCTCGGCGTGCAGATAGCTTTTGGGCATGCGCAGGTCGTTGGGGCAAAACAGGCAATCGCCCGAGCACGGCCACGGCTTGGTGATGACGGTAATGGTCGCTACGCCCGAAGCCGTGCGACGAGG
Organism: uncultured Collinsella sp.; assembly: GCA_902494565.1. Lineage (GTDB taxonomy): Bacteria > Actinomycetota > Coriobacteriia > Coriobacteriales > Coriobacteriaceae > Collinsella. The sequence continues at coordinate 25,436 of CABUTN010000013.1, forward strand.
CTTCATGCGTAGCACCTGCAGCAGTTGACGCTCTAGCTCGGCGTCGACATTCCATACCGTCCAACGAGCCGGCTCCTCGCGCTTCACCCGCTGGTAAAACGGCAGCAGGCGACGCTTGGCCAGATCGCGCTTGTCGGCACCCTCACGGCGTGCCTCGGCATGTATCAGTTTGACGAGCGCTTTGTCGTCCACGGTCTCGCCGCGACGCAGAGCCTCGAGTATGTTCAAGATAATCTGTTCCATGCCCCCATTGTAAAGGCAAAGGCGCCGAAGCCAATCTCGGCTTCGACGCCTTCACCAAACAGCGCGTCTATATCTTCGCCTAGGCTTTCGTCTGCCTCACTACTCCGAATCAAACGACATGTCGCCCGAACCGACCTCGGCATTCAGGGTATCGGTCACGGTACCCGTAAACTCGACGTCTCCCGAGTCCAAAGTCAGGTTGAGGTCATGACACGCAATGCCCGCGACCGTCAGATCACCCGATCCCACATTCGCTGTGATGCCCACCATGTTATCGGCAACATCGCGCGGCAGTTCGACGGTAACCGTGCGGTCAATGGCGCGCTCGTCATCGCAATCGAACTGGCGAATCTTGAGCGTAGAACCCTTGATTTCGGCCAGGTTCTGGGTTGCCGCATCGAAGGCAACGGTCCCCGTTGCCACGCGACCGCTTTCAATTACGCGCACTGGCCCGCCGGAGACGTGTTTGACCTCGACCGTGCCCGACGTCACGTCCAAATCAAGCGATGTGAACGCGTCGGCATCAAACGTTTCGCTCGAAAGCTGTTGAGGCCGAGCGGAATAGTTACCGCTATCCAAAAGATCGTCCTCGTCAAGCGCATCGTCCATACCAGACAAGCCGGATACAACATCGTCGAGATCCCACGGACCATCAAAATGAATCAATGTCCGCGAAACGCCAAAGACAAGCCCAACAATGAGCACGAACGCTCCGATGCCAACACCCAGGCGTACCTTGGATTCATGCGAAAGCTTCATCATTCGTCACCCTCTTTGGCACATGGCTCAGCGGTGGTCGTGGTAGCCACGTCAGCATCGGGTTCCGCAGAAGCATCCTTCCCCTGGGCCTTGATCGCCACCGACGCCGGACCAACCTGAATATCCCCGCGCGCCCAATCACCATCGAGCGCACGCGCCACCCAGTGATAGATGGGAATCGTAAAGAAGATCAGCGCGGCAAAGGGGCCGGGACCAAACAGGAACATCAGCAAAAAGAACAGCAGCCAGCACACGGCCCAATACGGGAACGACTGGAACGGGCCCTTCACCGGAGTCGAGCCAACCGCGGTGCCACTCGTCGCCTGCGCCGTAGCGGCATTGGCGGCTTGCGCACTCCAGCTTGCCGCCTGCGCCGCCTTGGCTGCGGCATCACTTGCCTGCGTAGCTGCCTCCGTGGCGCGTGCCGCCGCCTCATGGGTGCGAGCACGCTCTGCCGCCTCGGCCTCGCGCTGACGGGCGCGGTCCTCGTTCTCAAACTCGATATCGTCCTCGATCTCGTCGCTCGGATTGAGCAGCTCGTCCAGGCTCACGCCATAGAGTTTGGCGAGCGAGATCAGGTTCTCGGTATCGGGCGAGCTCTCCGCGCGCTCCCATTTACTGACTGCCTGGCGCGACAGCCCCAGCTTTCGCGCCAGCCCTTCTTGGCTAAAACCCTTGCTGCGACGAAGGTCGGCGAGCCGCTGCGCAGTTTCTACATTCATGGTTCCTCCTATGTGATGCCAGCCGTGCCGCCGGACCGTTTTTGTTCTTAAGGCGCCTTGCACAGTTAAAAATCTATCCGCCACCGCCAAGAGCATGCCACCTATTCTAGTGAGATTTTTGACAACCGGCGGTTGCGGGCACATATGAGCTGCGGAAATGTGTCCAAACAAAGCAATGACCCGTAGCTTGGTTGTCCCCGTTGCGGCGTTAACGGTAGTATGGTCGTACTGTTTATTCCGCACCGCCAACGGAGGGAGTCCCGCGCCGTGAACCGCGATTTCGCCTCATCGCTCATCCAGCTCAACAACACGTTCTATCGCGAGCACTCCGCTTCCTTTTCCGATACGCGCCAGGCCCCGTGGCCCGGCTGGGTACGCACCATGGATATCGCGCTCGAACAGCTCGACGTCGCCACGATCGAGCATCCCGTCCGCGTCTTCGATCTTGCCTGTGGCAATATGCGATTCGAGAACTTTGCCGCCGGCGGCGCACTTGCCGCCAAGGGCGTCGATGGCGCAAACCCCTCGGCAGATGCCAGCTGCCCGTTTGAGTTCTATGGTGTCGACTCGTGCCAAGACCTGGCCATCGATGCACATGGCCACGCGCTGCGCATTCCCAACCTGCACTTCCAGGAACTCGACGTGCTCGACGCCCTTATGAAGCTCAACCCCGCCGAGACGCCCGACGTGCTTTTCGACGCCCCGCTCGCCGACATCTCGGTCTGCTTTGGCTTTATGCACCATGTGCCGTCGTGCGAGTACCGTGTACGCGTGCTCGACGCCCTGGTGCGCCAGACGCGCCCGGGCGGCATCATCGCCATCAGCTTTTGGGAGTTTATGAACGACGAGCGCATGGCGCGCAAGGCTGTTCGCGCCGAAGCCCGCGCCGAGCTCACCCCGCCGTTTGAGGGTTACGATTCCGCCCAGTTTGAAGCCGGCGACCACCTCATTGGCTGGCAAAACGACCGCCACGCCTACCGCTATTGCCATCACTTTGACGATCAGCAGATCACCGACCTGGTGCGCGGCGTCCGTACGTTCTACAAGAGCGGCGAGGTCCCCGTGCGTGAGCTTGAGCGCTTCCATGCCGACGGTCGCAGCGGCGAGCTCAACCGCTATGTGATTCTCAAGCGCCTGTAGGCATCGACGACTCGCCGCCGAGCCGCACCGCATCTTCCGGGCAAACTATGCCCGCCCTTTTTCAATCCATTGACGGAACGTGCAGCTATGCGTTCCATACTTATGACCAAGGAGCCTCATGGGAGCCGTCCACGTTCGCACGCCTAAGAACTTTGTGCTCGAGGAGCGCCTGGAACGCTACGCCGATGCGATTGAGACAAACCCCGAGGCTTATGCCGGAGATTGGCGCAAGGCCTGTGCGCCCGCAGGCAGCAAGCCCTTCGAGCACCTTCACCTGGATCTTGGCTGTGGCAAGGGAACGTACCTTGTAGAGCGCGCGGGCCACGAGCCAAACACCCTCTTTATCGGCATGGACCAGGAGCCCATCTGCATTGCCTATGCCGCGCAGAAAATCTGCGAGCAGGAGCTATCCAACGCACTCGTCCTGCCCCGAGGCGCCGCATCGCTGCCACAGCTATTTGCCGCAGGCGAGCTCGATGCCATCACCATCAACTTTCCCACGCCGCAGCCCAAGGCCAAGTACGCCAAAAAACGACTCGTCCATGTCGACCATTTGATGCTCTACCGCCCGCTCTTTGCAGCCAACGCCACCGTCACGCTGCGCACCGACAGCAAACCATTGCGCGATTACGCCCTGGGACAGTTTGCCGCGGCCGGCTACGACACGCTTTGGGTAAGTGACGACGTACGCCGCGACCATCCCGAGCATCCCGAGACCGAGTACGAGCGCCGCACGCGCGAGATGGGTGCCGTCGTCTACGGCATTTGCGCCACACCCGGAGCGCAGCCCAGCGATGAGCAGCTCGCGGCGGGCCGCGCGCAGGAGCAAAGCCTTGCGTGCTACCTGCCCGACAATCTCGATGAGCTCGCCTACGTGCCTCTCGGCATGGAAGAGGCCGTCGAGAACTTTAAAAACCGCGCCCGCAAGGGCAAGAAGCGCTTACCGCAGGAGTCCCAGGGGCCTCTGATGGTCGCAGCTTCGGCAAACAAGCGCAAATAGGCGCCAGCAAACGACCCTCAAATCTAAGTGAGTAGACTTTTTTGCAATAGCCAAGCACAGCCCGCATAGCAAAAAATAAAACCGCAGGTAGAGCCCTTGCGCAAAAACCATGTGTTCGCAATACCGCGAAAAGTCTACTCACTTAGCTGGCAACTGCGCCAAACGGCTGGGCAGAACGCCCATTTCCTGCATTTTCTTGCCTGCGAACGCATCGATGCGACGCTACGCCATAATAGTTGGCGGACAAACGCGAGAGAAAGCAAACACATGGCACAGACCACGACAAATACCGGCGCCGGCGCCGCCAGCTCATTCTCGGGCGGCACGGGAACCGAAGCCGAGTTCGGCTCGCTCGGCGCGCTCTCCCCCACTTGGTGGGAGCCCGAGGACGGCAGTGAGCCCGAACCGTGGCTCACGCCCGACCAGGCCTTCGAACGTTTCTTTGAATGGACGAGCGACCGCGGCATTGAGCTGTGGGATCACCAAGAAGAGGCCCTCATGGACCTGGCTGCCGGCGATCACGTCATTTTGGGCACACCGACCGGATCGGGTAAATCGCTCGTCGCGCTGGGCATGCTCTTTATGGGCATGGCACAGGGCAAGCGCTGCTACTACACGGCTCCTATCAAGGCTCTGGTCAGCGAAAAGTTCTTCGACCTGGTGCAGGTGCTCGGCCGCGATAACGTCGGCATGATCACCGGCGACACCCATATCAACACCAAGGCGCCCGTCATCTGCTGCACGGCCGAAATCCTTGCCAACGATGCGCTGCGCGAGGGTGAGGACGCCGACGTGGGCTGCGTGGCCATGGACGAGTTCCACTACTTTGCCGACCCCGACCGCGGCTGGGCCTGGCAGGTGCCGCTGCTCACCCTGCTCCACACGCAATTCATGCTCATGAGCGCCACGCTTGGCGATGTTACCGCCATCGCCGCCTCACTCGAGGAGCACACCGGCGCTGCTTGCGACTTGGTTGTCGATGCCCCGCGCCCCGTGCCGCTGAGCTACGACTACGTGACGACCTCGCTCGAGGGCACCGTCGAGCTCGCGATGCGCCGCGGCGAGGCCCCGCTCTATATCGTGCACTTTAGCCAAGACGCCGCCCTTGCGACGGCACAGTCGCTCGCCAACTTTGGCATCGCCAGCAAGGAGCAGCGCGAGGCTATTAAGGAAGCGGCCAAGGGCACGAGTTTCTCGACGGCTTTTGGCAAGATTCTCAAGCGCCTGCTTGGCTGCGGCGTCGGTGTGCACCACGCCGGTATGCTGCCGCGCTATCGCCTCCTGGTCGAGCGCCTGGCGCAGCAGGGCCTGTTGCCCGTCATTTGCGGCACCGACACACTCGGTGTCGGCATCAACGTGCCCATCCACACCGTGGTCCTCACCGCGCTCACCAAGTTCGACGGCTACAAAATGCGTCGCCTGCGCGCCCGCGAGTTCCATCAGATTGCTGGACGCGCCGGCCGTTCGGGCTTCGATACCGAGGGCATGGTCATCGCCGAGGCCCCGGAGCACGAGATCGAGAACGCCAAGCTCATGGCCAAGGCGGGCGACGACCCCAAGAAGCTCCGCAAGATTAAAAAGAAGAAGGCCCCCGAGGGCTTTGTCACCTGGAACAAGCAGACCTTTGAGCGCCTGATCGAGACGCAGCCCGAGACGCTCAAGCCGCGCCTGCGCATCACACACTCCATGGTGATTAGCGTGGTCGAGCAGGGCGGCGATGCCCGAGCCCGCGTACACGACCTCATCGAGACGAGCTTGCAGACCCCCGAGGAAAAGGCCAAGCTCGAGGTTCGCGCCGACGAAATCTTCGCCACGCTCATCGATTCCGGCGTCGTCGTTCGCACCGAGGTGCCGACCGCGCCCGACGCCCCGACTGACGCCGCACCAGACATCGACTATGCGCTGACAGTCGATCTGCCCGAGGACTTTGCGCTCGACCAGCCGCTCTCGCCATTTTTGCTTGCCGCGTTGGAGCTGCTCGACCCCGAGAGCGAGACCTATACCATGGATCTGATCTCGATGGTCGAGGCTACGCTCGAGGACCCCAAGCAGGTATTGCGCGCACAGGAGCGCGCTGCGCGCGACCGCGCGATGGCCGAAATGAAGGCTGACGGCGTCGAATACGAGGAACGCCTGGAGCGCATCCAGGATGTCACCTACGAAAAGCCGCTCGAGGACTTGCTCGATGCCGCCTTCGACAAGTACTGCCAGGAAGTACCCTGGGCCAACGACTACCAGCTCTCGCCCAAGAGCGTGCTGCGCGACATGCTGGAAAGCGCGAGCGATTTTAAGGGCTACATTCAAAAACTCGGCATCGCCCGCTCCGAGGGCATTTTGCTGCGCTACCTGGCAGAGGCCTATCGTTCGCTCGACCGCACCGTGCCCATCGAGAAGCGCGACGAGCGCCTGCGCGACATTATCTCGTGGCTGGGCTTTGTGGTGCGCTCGGTGGACTCGAGCCTGGTGGACGAGTGGGAGAACGCCGGCAACCCGGCGGCCCTCGATGCCGCACCGCCACAGGGCATCGACGAGGTCGTGGCGGACCGCCGAGGCTGCACGTTGCTGGTGCGCAACGCACTCTTCCGCCGCGTGACCCTTGCCGCCCGCGAGCACGTTCGCGACCTGGGCGAGCTCGACGACGACTGGGGCATGAGCGAGATCCGCTGGCAAAAGGCACTCGACGCTTACCACGAGCAGCACGAGGAGATCCTCACCGACGGAGATGCCCGCAGCGCCGCGATGTTTTCCATCGACGAGTCTGACGAGAAGACCGCACACGTATGGCACGTGCACCAGATCTTTGCCGACGAGGATGGCGACCACGACTTTGGCATCATGGGCGATGTCGATCTGGACGCCACGCAGGACGGCGGCGAGGTCATCTTTAAGAACTACCGCGTCGGCTTTATCGAGGACCTGCTCGAGGACTAGCCGCACATACTGGAACGAAGCGGGGCCGCTGGCAATATCGCCAGCGGCCCCGCTTTTGCACTATACGCTATGCCCTACTCGGCATCCTCGACCTCATACGAATCCGCCTCGGCGGGCTCATCGTTTGTCTCTGACGCAGCCCCGCGCGCCTCGTCAAACGCGGCCTTCATGGTCTTGTTGCCCCACGTGAGCTTGCGAATGGTAAGATCGTCGGCTTTCTTGTTGGCTAGGCGCAGATTGTTCTCGGAGGACAGCAACGCCTCCTTGGTTTTCTGCAGATGGCTAATCGTCTTGTCGATCTCATCGATTGCCGTTTGGAACTTGCGGCTCGCAATCTCGTAGTTGCGGCCGAAATCGTTCTTGAACTTCTCCATCTTGGCCTCGAAGTTCGTGACGTCGATGTTCTGCTGTTTGTACTCCGCCAGCTCCTGCTTATAGCGCAGCGAACCCATGGCGGCGTTGCGCAGGAGGGTGATCATGGGAATGAAGAACTGCGGGCGGATCACGTACATCTTCTCGTAGCGGTAGCTCACGTCGACGATACCCGCGTTATAGAGCTCGCTCTCGGGCTCCAACAGGGTACAGAGCACCGCGTACTCGCAGCCCTTTTGGCGACGATCGTGGTCGAGTTTCTTAAAGAAGTCCTCGTTCTTGTGCTTGGTCGCGGTCTCGTCGTTCTCGTTTTTCATCTCGAACATGATCGAAATGATCTCGTTGCCGCTCGCATCGCGCTCGCGGAAGATGAAGTCGCCTTTGGTGCCCTCGGACGCATCGTTGTCTTTCTCAAAATACGCGTTGGGAAACGCCGTCATACGCAACCGATTGAACTCAGTCTCGCAATGCTGCTCGAGCGACTCGCCCACCATCTTGGTAGACAGGCGCACCTTCATGTCCTTAAGGCGCTCAATCTCTTCATCCTTGTAGCGAATCAGGTCATCGCTCGCGCGCTTGGCCTGCGCAAGCTCCAGCTCGTGTGCCGCCTTGGCTTGCTCCTCGCGAGAATCGCGCACCGCCAGCTCGCTCGTCAGCTTGGCACGGGCCTCATCGCGCTCTCGCTCCGCCGCGGCGACCGCCTCTGACAGGTTCATTTTTGCCATCAGTTCCTGCTCGCGCAACTGGGCACGCAGCCCCTCGGCCTCTTGCTCGGACTGAGCCTTTGCGGCGGAAAACTTCTCTTGCACCTTCGCGCGATAGTCAGTAAGCGCGCGCTCGGCCTCGCTGCGAGCGGCATCGAGCTCACGCTGCGACTCGGCCGCGGCTGCGGCGAGCGCCATCTCCTGGGCCTTGTCCGCCGCGGCGAGCTTGGCCTGCAGCTCGGCAATCTGAGCGTCGCGCGCGGACAGGTCGTTTTGAGCAACATTGCGTGCCGCCGCCTCGGCAAGCCTGGCTTCATCATCTTTGCGCTCCAACTGCGCACGTAAATTGTCGATCTCGCGCTGAAGCTCGGCATTCTCCTTTTGAGCATCGGAACGGGCCTCAATCGCCGCGCGCTGGCTTGCGCTCTCGCGCTCTGCGGCAGCGCCCTCGAGCTTGGCGCGCAGCTCGGCGAGCTCAGCATCGCGCTTGGCGACTTCTTGTGCCAGTTGCTGAGCTGCGGCGTTTTTCTGCTCGACAAGCTGAGCGTTGCGCTGAGACTCTGCCTCCTGCAAAGCAGCCGTCGAACGCGAGCGCTCAAGCTCCAGCGCCTGCTCGCCCTCGCGCTGGACTGCCTTCACACGCTCATCCAGGTCGCGCGAAAACTCGGCGTCGCGCACTTGCTTGACGATATCCGCATAGCCGGACGCATCGACCTTAAAAACTTCGCCACAATGCGGGCACTTGATCTCATTCATAGCAGCTCCTCGATGGACGCAAATTTTAACCGCCTACACTCTACCGCGCCGCACGGACAAAAAAGGCGCCGCCATAATGGCAACGGCGCCAGAAACACCACAAAGGTGCCTGTCCCCTTTGTGGCGGTTTGTGTGACGGTTCGAGAATTACAGTCCAAAGAAACCGAGGATTTGGTCTCGGCTTACAGGCTTGTACTCGTTGGCGTCGAGGCCGACATCGTAGCGAAAGATAGGACGTTCGCGATCGCGGTTGCGTGCGTTGGTGCGGTCACCCCTGCTGTGGATATGCCCGTGCAGCATGATGGCGCCACGTGCCTTGCCGTTCCAGCTGAGCATGGGGTAGTGGCTCATAACCAGACGATGGCCCTTGGCATAGCCAGGAGCAACCTCCAGGTAATCACGCACGTCTTCCCAGATTTGGGGCGCAGCTGGATCTTCCCAGTCGCCGTCATGGTTACCACGGATGAGCGTCACATTCTGGCATTCGATGCGCTCGCGCAGGCGCACCGCCTCCGCCAGGGGCAAACGATAGGTAAAGTCTCCCAAGATATAGAGGCGGTCGTCCACAGCCACGCACTCATTGATGGCATCGATGACTTTGCGGTTCATCTCCTCGACCGAATCAAACGGCCGATCCATGTCGTGCAAGATATTCGTATCGCCCAGGTGCAGGTCGGCGGTAAACCACATCATCGTCTATGCCCTCATTTCGCAACGCGTTCAACTCGTGCTAAGTATACAGACGCAGCGATGCGGCGGTTATCCAAAGAGCCCGCCGAACAGACCTCGGCGGCGCTTGCCTTGCTTTTTCGAAGCGTCACCCTGAGTTTTCTTGTCCTGCCGTTTCCTACGGTCCTGCTCCAACTCATCGTCATCGAGTAGCATATCCCACTCAAACGGGTCATCCGTCAGATCGAACAGATCATCGTCATCAAACATGGCAGTCTCCCATACCGATTAGCGAGCATCCACCACATAGAGCCCAACGCGCACCTGATGCCACGGGCTGCGCTCGGGGGCAACCTGTTGCACGCGGGCCTCAAATACGTCCTCGTGGCCGTAATACATCATCAAGGACAGTGGGCCAACCTCGTTTCCCGGAACGTAGCCAAGTTTGGTCTTGCCATAGTAGATCGCAACTGCCTCGGGGTCATGGGGATTATCGCGCTCGGCACACAGCGTCAGTTTATCGCCCGCTTTAAGATCGCCTAGGACCAAAGCGCCGTCGGCATATTGATAATCCTGCGATGTGAAACGACAGAAGAACACGTGAAGGCTCGTACATAGCAACTCCCCTAACGGCCGGATAAACCAGCGTTTAACCTTACCGAGAAGTCTACGGGCCCGTGCGGACACAAATACATCCTGTCTGCGTCCTTCAATCGTTTGCCTCAACGCTTGCGCGACAGAACGCTTGCAGATAAGATAGAACACGGATGGCACCCGTTGCCGCGGGTCTTGCCAACTCCGATACACGTTTTCATCGTGAGAAGTGGCCGTCTTCGCTTACGCGGGGGCGGCTATTTCATTCGGCCGATAAACAGACCGAGTTCGATAGCCGCAATCAACAACGCCAATAACGAAATAACATCGCTTACGTTCATACCAAATCCCTTCTAAAGGGAGTTGGCCCATCCGTGCTCCATAACAGTAGTCTAACGCAAAATGCAGGTAATAGGAACACTTGTTCGTATTACCTGCGCCCTTTTCTAATGCACAAACATGCGCACGAATTTGTGCTTCCAGCTTGCGTAGGGCGCATACCGAAACGGCACGTCCAGCCAGGTTGCCTTGTTCACGATGCTCTTCTTGTGGCTAAACGTATCGAAGCTCTCGCGGCCATGGTACTGCCCCATACCGCTCGCGCCCATGCCGCCAAAGCCCATATGGCTCGTAGCCAAGTGCATGATGGTGTCGTTGACGCAGCCGCCGCCAAAGGGCACGTAGCGCACAAAGCGTTGCTGAACCGCACGATCCTGGCTAAAGATATACAGGGCCAGCGGCGTCGGACGATCCGTAATAAACGCTTCGGCCTCGTCTAGGCTCTCAAACGTCAGCACCGGCAAGATGGGACCGAAGATCTCCTCCTGCATCACGGCGTCATCGGGGGCCACGCCGTCCAAAATTGTCGGCTCAATCTTGAGCGAAGCCTCGCGCGCGGCACCTCCAAGCACGACCTTATCGGGATCGATCAGCCCGCGCACGCGCGCAAAATGCTTAGCATTGACGATATGCCCGTAGTCCTCGTTATCGAGCGGATGCTCGCCAAACATTCGGTGGGCCTCTTCCTTGATGAGGCCCAGCAGCTCGTCGTGCACGCGCGTATCGACCAGCAGGTAGTCGGGTGCCACGCAGGTCTGCCCCACGTTGAGCCATTTACCAAAGGCGATACGCCGCGCCGCGACCTTCAAGTTTGCCGTCGCATCCACGATGCAGGGACTCTTTCCGCCCAGCTCAAGCGTCACGGGCGTAAGGTTTTTACTTGCGCGCTCCATGACGAGCCTGCCGACCGGAACGCTGCCGGTAAAGAAGATCTTGTCCCAGCACTCGTCGAGCAGCGCTTCGTTTTCGGCGCGCCCGCCCTCGACAACCGTCACCAGGCGCGGATCAAATGCCTCTTCACAGATTTGCTTGAGCACCGCGCTCGATGCCGGAGCATATGCGCTCGGCTTGATGACCACGGTATTGCCCGCGGCAAGGGCCCCGGCAAGCGGCTCGAGCGTCAGCAAAAACGGGTAGTTCCAGGGCGCCATGATGAGCGTGACGCCATAGGGCACGGCTTGCGTTTTGCACACACTCACGGCGTTGGCAAGGTCACACGGACGCAGGCGCGGACGACTCCATCGAGCCACATGCGCAATCTGATGACGAATCTCAGAAAGCGACGTCCCGATCTCGCACATATATGCCTCGTCATGCGACTTTCCCAAATCGGTCTTGAGCGCATGGGCAATATCGGCCTCGTGCGCCCGTACTGTATCGCGTAAACTCACGAGCGCGCGACGTCGAGCATCGACATCAAACGTAGCGTGCGTCTTAAAGTAGGTGCGCTGATCGCCGACGATGCGCGCAATTTTCTCGGTGTTCATGGCAACCTCCTAGTTCTCATCCTCAAACATACCACCCGCGACGACCTCATACATACGCTCGAGCTCCAAACGGTCCATCAAAAGTGGAACGGGGTACAGGGGATTGGCCTCGGCATCGGCATGCGCCGCCATCTCGGGAATGTCGGAGCGGCGAATGCCCAAGACATATTTGGGGATTCCCAGGGCCTCGTTCATGCGGTCGACCCAATCGATAAAGGCCTCGGCCGCAAGACTATCCTGCGCGGTAGCCGGCGCAATGCCCGCCATGCGAGCAAGATCGGCAAGCTTGGGGGCGGCGGCGTCACCATAAGCGCGAAGCATGTGCGGCAGGATGATCGCGTTGGCCAAACCGTGCGGAATTCCGTATCGGCCGCCCAGACTGTGCGCGATGGCATGCACATATCCGACATAGGAGCGGGTAAACGCAACGCCCGCCTTATACGCCGCCGAAAGCATATTGCGACGAGCGCGCATGTCGTCACCATGCTCATAGGCCTCGAGCAAATTGTCGTAGATAAGCTGCACCGCCTGTCGCGCCATCTTACGCGTATAGGGCGTGGTGCTTCGCCCGATAAAGGCCTCAACGGCATGCGTCAGGGCATCCATGCCCGTCTGCCCCGTAATGGAGGCGGGCAGACCGCACGTAAACTCGGGGTCGTGGACCGCAAAACGCGGGATGAGCACAAAGTCGTTAATGGGGTACTTGTAGTGCGTCTCGTCATCGGTAATTACCGCCGCAAGCGTGACCTCGCTTCCCGTGCCTGCCGTGGTGGGAACGGCGATGAGAAGCGGCAGGCGACGATGAATCCGCAGCAGGCCGCGCATCTTGTTGATGGGCTTGCTTGGCTGCGCAATGCGTGCGCCCACGCCCTTGGCGCAGTCCATGGCCGATCCTCCGCCAAAACCGATAATGGCCTGGCAGGCGCTCTCTCGATACAGGGACGCTGCCTCCTCCACATTCGAGACCGTGGGGTTCGCACGCGTTTCGGCATAGACCGTAACGCCAATCCGCTGAGCCGTAAGCGCACGCTCGAGTGATGCCGTGAGCCCCAAACGTGCAACACCAGGGTCCGTCACGATAAGGACCTTCTGGATCGAGCGCTTTTGAAGCACCGCGGGCACATCTTCGGCATGCTCCAAAATGCGCGGCTCGGTATAGGGCAGGATCGGCAATGCAATGCGAAAAACCGTTTGATACGTTCGGCACCAGGCGCGGCGGGCTAGATGCATAAAGGAAACTCCCTCATTTGTTGATTGGTCAACATTTGCTCGACCGATTGTACTCAGCGACGGTCAAAGACGGCCTGCCAATCGTTAATCAATCAACATCTTCATATCTCAAAATTGTTTTATTAAAAATCATTCCTAATAGGCTTCACATTTGGTTGCATTTATGGATAATAGAACTCGTCAAGACGCACGTCCGGAGAGGGCCCTTACGGGACCGGACGAGCGCACAATCGCCATCGATCGAAAGGATCGAATCATGAAGTTTGTTTGCCCCGTTTGCGGTTATGTGGAAGAGTTCGACGGCGACCAGCTGCCCGAGGACTTCAAGTGCCCCCAGTGCGGCGTTCCCGGTTCTCGTTTCCTGAAGCAGGAGGAGGGTCAGCTCGAGTGGGCTGCCGAGCACGTCGTGGGCGTCGCCAAGATGGAGGGCGTCTCCGAGGACATCGTTGCCGACCTGCGCGCCAACTTTGAGGGCGAGTGCTCTGAGGTCGGTATGTACCTGGCCATGGCTCGCGTCGCTCATCGCGAGGGCTACCCCGAGATCGGCCTGTACTGGGAGAAGGCTGCCCACGAGGAGGCCGAGCACGCCGCCAAGTTCGCCGAGCTCCTGGGCGAGGTCGTGACCGACTCCACCAAGAAGAACCTCGAGATGCGCGTTGAGGCCGAGAACGGCGCCACCGCCGGCAAGACCGATCTTGCCAAGCGCGCCAAGGCCGCTGGCCTCGATGCCATCCACGACACCGTGCACGAGATGGCTCGCGACGAGGCCCGCCACGGCAAGGCTTTTGCCGGCCTGCTTAAGCGCTACTTTGGCTAAGCCAACCGCTTGAGACATAACCTCTAGCTCGATGAGGCCCGGACCGTATTGGTTCGGGCCTTTTTGTGTCTCGAGGACTCGTTAACGCCCTGAAAAAGAGCTATCTTCGGCATCGGTCTCTCGTTAAAAACTAAGTGAGTAGACTTTTCGAAACTTGCCGAGCAGACCATCCGTATTGCTTTATAAAGTCGCAGGTAAATGACTTGTTTCAAAATGGCCTGGTCGCCAAAGTGCCAAAAGCCTACTCACTTAGAACCGCAGCCGTCCACGATCGAGCTGTTTTGTGTCTAACGGGCATCTTTCCGTCAATTACTCCCAATTTTGTCCAGCCAACGAATAGTTCAGACCGGAGTAGTGTCTCGGCCCTTTGCTCATCCGAGCTTTTATCACGATATTCAGCATCGAGCATCCTGCATACGGCCTTAACGATCGCGCGGAATCTATCCTCATCCGATATCTGCCTGTGTGTCAGGAGAAGCACATCGTAGCCCATGGCCTGAAGGGCCGTCATGCGGTCAGCGTCACGCAAGCCATCCCCTGCGCGTCCGTGCGAGGCCTTTCCCTGACATTCAATGGCCACCTGTCGCCTGCCGTCCGGCGAAGAAAGAAGTAGGTCGATATATACACGGGACTTTCCCACAATCGCTCGAGCACTTTTGCTTAGCATCACTTCAACATTAAGCTCTATGCCGCAAAAACCTTCGCCTCCCAGGGATCGCGGCAGTGCAAGTAGCAAATACGCCTCGACCTCAAAAGGCGACGCGGCACCCAATGGAACGAGTTGCGATACCGCCATAAATCTATTGCCGTAACGCATCCCGCAAACATCTGAACAAAAACGGTCAAGGTCTCCGCCCAAAACCAAAGCGTCTCGACGCCATAAATTTGAGGCGGTGCCGTCCTCGGACGGGCAGCGCACCCAACCGAACGTTGTCGAAATCGCGCCCGAATCAATTGCACGCGAAAGCTCCGCCTCAAGTGCCGCCGGCAGGGCACACACTGCAAACAAGCCACACATCTCCGCCAATACCAAAAGAAGCTGAAGATCCGTCAGATGCCGCGACATGATGAATGTCGTCAGTAGAGGAGACGTAACCAAAAACCCATGCTCCGTTTCCAGCACGGATTCCCTGGGGAGCTCACCAAGAAACAGCCGCTGCCTAATGCTGGCAGGACAAGTCCGTTTGTTTCTCGTCCGAACCAATGTATACAACGGGAAACCGAGCGCGACCGCAGCTGTCGGGTTGCGGGCGAGATCATATCGCTGCCGGTCTTCTTCCGGTCGTGGAAGCGGCGGACACAAAGCGCGGACTTGAGGAGGCAAACGCCAGTACCTAAAAGCCGATATGTCACAAAGTAGATCCTTCATAGGCACAGGAAAACACGAATTTCAACCCAGTCAGTCACGCATTGGCGCGAACGCACCAAAAATGGCGCCGAACGGACTGCCAAGTTTTCAACAGCCCTCCCCAACTGGCCAAAAGCTTGCCAAGAGCTGGACGAAACCCTGTTGAAAACCCCATTTTTTCTCATGTAGAAGCTTTGCGCGGCAAGTGAGTAGACTTTTTTGAATATCCCGAGCAGGCCGGTCATCCTGCTTTTCAAAACCGCAGGTAGATAGCTTGCTACAAAACTGCCTGCTCGCCAAAGTGCCAAAAGTCTACTCACTTAGATTGCAGAGTGCCCCCATTAGCTGTACTTCCAAGGCGTTAAGCGCTTTTGGACCCAAATCGTCATACTGGACAAGAATTTTAGTTGAGTCTTCAGGGGCAGACGCACCATCGGCACACCAAAAACAGTCACTGATATCGATAAATGGGATATTCGAGCGCGTGAGAGCCTGCGCAAAAGAGCTTCCGCCCGTTCTACGCTCCGCAACCACGGTGCAGTAAAGGCCCGCGTCTGCGTGTTCGATCGAGACTTCCCCTGCCGGAAATACCTTGCGCACAAGCGCCATCAGGCCATCACGCGCCTCGCGAGCACGAACGCGCACGCGGTTCACATGTCGCTCGTAATCACCCGATTCCAGTAAACGCGCCAAAGCAACCTGGTCAACAGAGCTCACCGACGAGGCGTAAAAACCAAGGTTGCGCCTAAACCGCTCCATTAGCTCATCGGGCAACACCATGTACGCTAGACGCAACGCCGATGACAGGCTCTTCGAAAACGTGTTGGTGTAAATAACCGACTGGGCGGCATCGATCGATGCGAGCGCAGGAATCGGCTTGCCGGCAAGGCGAAACTCACAATCAAAGTCATCTTCGATGAGATATCGACCTGGTCGCTCGGCGGCCCAGCTCAGAAGCGCATAGCGACGCGCAATGCTCGTCACAAGGCCGGTCGGATACTGATGGGACGGCATCAGATGAAGGACATCGGTCCCGCTTTTCTGCAGAGTGCTCAAGTCCACGCCCTCATCATCCAACGGGATATGTCGAACTTTGCAGCCCATAGCCTGATAGATGCGCGTCAGACGCAAATAGCCCGGGTCCTCAACGGCATACACCTTGTCAGCGCCAAGCAACTGAACCAACATAGTATCGAGCAGCTGGGCGCCCGCACCGATAACGATGTTGTTGGGGTCGGCATTCATACCCCTTGTCCCGCGCAGATGGTGAGCAATTGCGCGTCGCAGCCGAGCGGTGCCCTGCGCCGGTGCGGGCGAAAAGATTTCGCGCTCGTCTTCGGATGCCAGCGTCGCCCGTAGCGCGCTTTGCCAAAGCCGCGCCGCCTCCAAAGCGGAAGGAGAAAGCGCATCGAATCGCTCGACCTGTCCGTTGACATCATGCGCGCTAGGACCCGCAGAGACAGTATCTCGGTCGATGCCCTCCGCAGCCGAAGCCAAAACCGGTGCATCCGGAAGCTCGCAAGCGTAGTAGCCACGACGCGGCATTGAGCAAATATAGCCCTCGGCAAGTAACTGGCTATATGCATTCTCGATGGTAATGACACTGATTCCCAGATGACTGGCAAAGGCGCGCTTAGACGGAAGATGCTCCCCCGCCGCAATACGTCCAGCAACGATATCATCTCGAATTTGCTGGTAAACATACTCATAAAGCGATGCTTCGCCGCGTTTTTCCAAATTGTAGTCAAGCATGAGTTTGCCACCTGACCTTATCGAGCTGTTCAATCTGGTATTAGTCTGACCTTGTTATTATCTCGAAAACTGAGTATTTCGCCATACCCAGCTCCCCGATAGGATGTTCCGTCAAGCAATGCACATGCCAACCAAGGGAGCAACCATGGCAGAACAGACCAGCAAGGCCGATCGCGTCAAACTCAATCGCGAGCTCGCGCAGATGCTCAAGGGCGGCGTCATCATGGACGTCACCACGCCCGAGCAGGCACGCATCGCCGAGGAGGCAGGCGCTTGCGCCGTCATGGCTCTCGAGCGCATCCCGGCCGACATCCGTGCTGCAGGCGGCGTCTCACGCATGAGCGACCCCAAGATGATCAAGGGCATCCAAGAGGCCGTCTCCATCCCTGTTATGGCCAAGTGCCGCATCGGTCACATCGTCGAGGCGCAGGTCCTGCAGGCCATCGAGATCGATTACATCGACGAGTCCGAGGTTCTCTCCCCTGCCGATGACGTCTATCACATCGACAAGACCCAGTTTGACGTGCCGTTTGTCTGCGGCGCCCGTGATCTGGGCGAGGCGCTGCGCCGTGTTGCCGAAGGCGCCACGATGATTCGCACCAAGGGTGAGCCGGGTACGGGCGACGTCGTTCAGGCCGTGCGTCACATGCGCAAAATCCAAAAGCAGATCCGCGACGTAGTTGCCCTGCGCGACGACGAGCTCTTTGAGGCAGCCAAGCAACTGCAGGTTCCGGTCGAGCTGGTGCGCGAGGTCCATGCCACGGGTAAGCTTCCCGTCGTGAACTTTGCCGCTGGCGGCGTAGCGACCCCCGCCGACGCCGCGCTGATGATGCAGCTGGGTGCCGAGGGCGTCTTTGTCGGCTCGGGCATCTTTAAGAGCGGCGACCCCGCCAAGCGCGCCGCCGCCATCGTCAAGGCCGTGGCAAACTTCACCGATGCCAAGCTCATCGCCGAGCTTTCGGAGGACCTGGGCGAGGCCATGGTGGGCATCAACGCCGACGAGATCGAGATTATCATGGAGGAGCGCGGGCGCTAGTCCAGCAGAAGGGATCGCACATGAGCGATTATGCAGACCAAACGGTCGCCGTGCTGGCGGTCCAAGGCGCTTTTGCCGAGCACGAGGCAAGGCTATCCGAGCTGGGCGCACGTTGTATTGAGCTGAGGCAGGCGGCTGATTTGAAGCAGGACTTTGACCGTCTGGTACTTCCCGGCGGCGAGTCTACCGTTCAAGGGAAGCTGCTTGATGAGTTGGGCATGCTCGAGGAGCTTCGTGCCCGTATCGCTGAAGGCATGCCCGTCCTGGGCACCTGCGCCGGCCTGATTCTACTGGCTCACGACCTTGCCGCCCACGACGATAAGGGCACGCCGCGTTTGGCAACCATGGATGTACTTGTCGAGCGCAATGCCTACGGCAGGCAGCTCGGCAGCTTTCGAACCAAGGGGCAGGTAGCCGGCATCGACGGTGAAGTGCTATTAACATTTATCCGTGCACCCCGCATTGTCGAAGTGCACGGCAATGCCAAGGCCCTGGCCGAAGTCGACGGCCGCATCGTCGCCGCCCGTCAGGGCAACCAGCTCGGCGTAACCTTCCACCCCGAGCTCGACGACGACACGCGCCTCCACGAACTGTTCCTACAAATGTAGGCATCGAAATCAACAAACGAAACGAGAGTGGATAATCTCCCACTTTAAGCTTGGATGCAGGCTCAAACCGGGAGATTATCCACTCTCATGCTATGCAATCGTTGGGGACGTTCTTAAACGACTACTCAAACAAGAACGTCCCCAACGACTAGTCATTTAAGAACGTCCCCAATGACTACCTTGATGACATGCCGGGGGCGGACCGGGACGGGTTAACGGCAGGCCCCGCCGACCGATTGCAAGCGGTCGGCGGGGCCATTGTGGCTCTTGACAGCGGATTGGGTCATATGAGCGAAAACCCGCCAGAGCGAG
>CABUTN010000014.1 GCA_902494565.1 uncultured Collinsella sp.
AGCCGATAGCGGTCGCCACCTCGGCAATCTTCACCGATAGCAGCTCGCGGCGCGCCGGCGTGAGCTTTTTGGAATCGTTGATGCCCCAGATGCGCGGCTCCATCGGAAGGCACACGGCGCACACCGTCAAAGGACCCGCTACCGAGCCACGGCCCACCTCGTCGACGCCCACGACCACACCATCACCGCCGAGCTCATGCATAAGCTCGTACATGCCGTTGACGCGCTCGCGCTCGGCAAGCTCCTTGGCATGGCGCTTTAGGGCACGCTCGCAAGCCTTGATCACCTGCTGGCGCGGATCCTCGCGATAATGCTCCACGAAGGCGGGAATCTCCTCAAACGTGGCGCTCGCCAACTCACCGGCAACCTGCGACGCCGAAACCGAGCTCGTCATATTGGCCATACCAGGCCCTCCTTGCATGCAAATCAGATAAAAAGAAGGGCCACCCGAAGGTGACCCTTGTGTCCAAATGAGTGGACAGACGCTGCGATCTTCTTAGCGCTTCTCGGGGATGCGAGCAGCCTTGCCCACCTTGTCGCGGAGGTAGTACAGCTTGGCGCGACGGACGCGACCATGACGGACGACCTCGAGCTTGGCGATCTTGGGGCTGTGAAGCGGGAAGGTACGCTCAACACCGACACCGAAGGAAATCTTGCGGACGGTGAAGGTCTCACGGGCACCGGCACCGGCCATGCGGATGACGTCACCCTGGAAAACCTGGATACGCTCGCGGTCGCCTTCCTTAATGCGGTAGTGAACCTTGACGTTGTCGGCAACGCGGACCTGCGGGATGTCCTCGCGGATCTGCTGACGCTCGATTGCGCGGATGTAATCCATGTGCAATTCCTTACTCTTCTAGAGGTGCCGTACCACCTTGGCCGGCACGTAGTTGAACAAACGTATTCGAGTATACACGCGCGGGTTTCTGCTGCAAGAACAATTTTTTACGCAGACAAAAAGACAAAACCCGCACACGACAACCGCCCGCCTCACGAATGAGACGGGCAGCATGAAGGGGGGCTACGCTAGGCGCCTAAGCCCAAAACGTTAGGAGGAACGCTTGGCCTCGAGCTTGGCCTGAGCGGCAGCCAGGCGCGCGAGGGGCACGCGATAAGGCGAGCAGGACACGTAGTCCACATCGGCCACGTTAAACAGGCCCTTGATGGACTTGGGGTCGCCGCCGTGCTCGCCGCACACGCCAAAGTGCATGCCGGGATTGGTGGCGCGGCCCTTCTCGACGGCCATGCGCACCAGCTCGAGTACTGCCGTATCGATGGTCTCGAAGGGGTTGTCCTTCAGAATCTTCTTATGCATGTACAGCGGGATGAACTTGGCCTCGGCATCGTCACGAGAGAAGCCGAAGGTCGTCTGGGTGAGGTCGTTGGTGCCAAAGCAGAAGAAGTCGGCGTGCTGCGCGATCTCGTCGGCGACCATACAGGCGCGCGGCAGCTCGAGCATCGTGCCCACGGGAATATTGAGCTCGACGCCTTCCTCGGCGGAAACCTCGGCGATCACGCGCTCGATGACCTCGCGGGTCTGGACGTGCTCGGCCGTGATGGAAACGAGTGGAACCATGATCTCGGGGCGCGAGTCGACGCCCTCCTTGATAAGGCGGGCAGCAGCCGTAGCGACAGCACGAACCTGCATGAGCGGCAGATCGCTAAAGACGACGGACAGGCGCACACCGCGCAGGCCGAGCATCGGGTTGGACTCGACCATGCCGTCGATACGGCGCAGGCGGGCGCGCAGAGCGGCGAGCTCTTCCTCGCTCGCGCCAGCGGCCTCCTTCTTGGTGATGGCGACCTCGAGCTCACGCGGATTATCCAGGAACTCATGAAGCGGCGGATCAAGCAGGCGAACGACCACATCGCGACCGGACATGGTCTTGAACATCGCCAGGAAGTCCTCGGTCTGAACCTTGAGCAGGTCGGCCAGGGCCTGCTGCTTCACGGTCTCATCGTCAGACAGGATAAAGCTCTGGATGATGTTCTTGCGGTCACCCAGGAACATATGCTCGGTGCGGCACAGGCCAATGGCCTCGGCGCCAAACTCGAGGGCAAGCGCGGCATCCTCGGGGTTGTCGGCGTTGACGCGCACATGATTGGCGTGACCGCCGGTCTCGTCCAGACGAATCTCGTCGGCCCAGGACAGGATGGTGTCCAGGTCGCCGGTGAGCTCGGCCGAAACCAGATCAACGGCGCCGTCGACGACGATACCCTGGGTGCCGTCGATGGAGATGACATCGCCTTCGTGCAGCACACGATCGCTGCCTTCGATGCGTACGACCTTCTCGGTGGCGTCGATGTGGAAGCGCTCGACGCCGCAGACGCAGGGTGTGCCCATACCGCGAGCGATAACGGCGGCATGGCTCGTCTTGCCACCGTGGCTGGTCAGGATACCCTCGGCGGCGACCATGCCCTTCAGGTCATCGGGGTTGGTCTCCCAGCGAACCAGAATGACCTTGTGGCCCTCGTTGGCGCGCGCGACGGCATCGTCGCTCGAGAACACGATCTCGCCCACGGCGGCACCAGGGCTGGCGTTTAGACCACTGGCCAGGGCCTCGTACTTTTTGGAGGCATCGAACTGCGGATGCAGGAGCTGGTCGAGCTGCGCGGGATCGATACGGCTCACGGCCTCCTCGCGGGTAATCAGGCCCTCCTCGACCATTTCGATGGCGATACGCAGGGCGGCGGTGGCGGTGCGCTTGCCCACGCGCGTCTGGAGCATCCAGAGCTTGCCCTGCTCGATGGTGAACTCAATATCGCACATATCGCGGTAATGGTCCTCGAGCGTCAAGAACACGCGCTCGAGCTCTTCACCAGCGGACTCGAGGCCCGGGGTGGTCTTGAGGTCGGCGATGGGCTCGGTGTTGCGGATACCGGCGACGACGTCCTCGCCCTGGGCGTTTACCAAAAAGTCACCGTAGAACTCCTTGGTGCCGTCGGCCGGGTTGCGCGTAAAGGCGACGCCGGTCGCAGAGGTCTCGCCCTTGTTGCCAAAGGCCATGGCCTGCACGTTGACGGCGGTGCCGAGCTCGTCGGAAATGCCATGCTGCTTGCGGTAGATGCAGGCGCGCTCGTTCATCCAGCTGCCAAAGACGGCCTGGATGGCAAGGCGCAGCTGAAGCTCCGGATCATGTGGGAAGACGGGCTTGCCGTCCGCGACCTCGAGCTCGGGATACAGGGCGGCCTCGACGTTGTCGGAGAAGATGCTCTTAAAGGTCTCGACGAGCTCCTGCAGGTCCTCGGCCGAAAGCTCGGAATCGACGCGAACACCGGCGACCAGGCGGGCCTGGGTCAGGGCGTTCTCGAACAGGTCAGCATCAACACCCATAACGACGTTGGAGAACATCTGGATAAAGCGGCGGTAGCTATCCCAGGCAAAACGCGGATTTTGCGTCTGGGCGATGAGCCCCTGAACGGAGTCGTCGTTGAGGCCCAAGTTGAGGACCGTGTCCATCATACCGGGCATGGAAAATGGAGCGCCCGAGCGAACCGACACGAGCAGCGGATCATTGTCGTCACCGAGCTTCTTGCCACAGCGGGCCTCGAGGTCGGCCTCGGCGGCAACGATCTCATCGAGTGCGCCTTCGGGCCAGACGTTGCCGGCACCGGAGTACTCGACGCAAGTCTGGCAGGTAATGGTAAAGCCACCGGGAACCGGCAGGCCGATGCGGCTCATCTCGGCAAGGTTTGCGCCCTTGCCGCCAAGCACGAAGTTCATGGACTTGTCGCCCTCAGTGACACAGGTGCCCTGGGCGTCGGTTCCAAAACGGTAAACCCTCTTGCAATCGCTCACGATACTTCCCCTTCCATGCGCTTACGCGCACGACCGTGGTAACGAATCGACCCGCCGGATGCGGGCCGTGAGGGAACTATACGGCCGGATTTGAACGGGCTTGAGCAGAGGATACGCGGTTTGGTAAACGTGCTAAAACTGGCGGTAAACGGTAGGTAAAGTTGGTTGCCTTATGAAGATACCAACACAATAAAAAAGCAGGTCAGATGCGATGTTTTTGCTAAATCGCTTTATCAAAATGCTACTAATATTAGGCGCGGCGGGTGGCTCGGCGGGCGCGAGCTTCTTGGATTTCCTCCAAGTGGCTAATGATCTCGGCAGCGCTTTCCTCGATGGCCTTGCCGTCGGTACGCACCACAAAGCAGCCTAGGCGCTTCATGAGGGCACGAGCTTCCTCGAGCTCGCTGCGCACGCTCTCGGGCTCGGCATAGGAGCCGGCAACGGCACGAGCGTAGTCATCACCCAAGCGGCTATCGCGAATTTCGGAAATCACATCGACGGTCGAAATCAGGCCGAACAGGCGCATCGGGTCAACCCCGTAAATCGACCTCGGCGGCTCCATGCCATGGGCCAACGGAACATTGGCAACCTTGTAACCTTGATAGGCCAGATACATCGACAGCGGCGTCTTGGACGTGCGCGATACGCCCAGCAGCACGATATCGGCACCTGACAGATCGTCGCAACCGCGCCCATCATCGTGCTCAACGAAATACTCCATGGCCTCGATGCGATGGAAGTAGCGGTCATCGGTCTTGTGAATCACGCCGGCAACGCCCTTGGGCGGCACACCGATAAGCGACGATAGCACGGCGAGCGTCGGGCCGATCAGGTCGACTGAACGAATATGCAGCATGCCCAGGTAATCGAGCACACGGGCGCGAAGCGCCGGATCGACAATGGTGTGGAACACGGCAATATCGCGATGGTCCGCATCAACGCGCGGGCCCACAAACGACTTAACCTGCTCCACCGAGTTCACCTTGGGCAGGCGCAACAAACGAAAAGCCCCTTCATCAAATTGCCCGGACGCCGCAAGCACCACCTCACAAGCGGTATCACCGAGCGAGTCGGAGATAACGATAACGGTGGGACGAGCGGTGACCGGGCAATCCATGCGGGGCTCCTTTTGCGCTTACGCGCAGGCTGGCTTACTTTTTACGAGCAAGCTCACCGATGTTGGCGATGCCGGAGAAAACGGCCTCGAAGCGGTTGAGCAGCTTAAGGCGATTATCGCGGAGCTGCTCGTCCTTGTCCATGACCATGACCTCGTCGAAGAAACGGTCGATGGGCGCGCGCAGGGCGGCGAGGGCAGCAAATGCGGCCGGATAATCCTCGGTAGCAAGGGCGGCATCGACAGCGGTCTGAGCAGCCTCGGAGGCGTCGGCGAGCGCAAGCTCGACCTCGCCCATCAGGCTGCGGTCGTACTCCGCACCCAGCTCGGGCTTGGAGATGTGCGCGGCGCGGGCATAGGCGGTAGCCAGGTTGTCGAAGGTCTCGGCGTCGTTCTTGCGAGCCTCGTCGAGGGCGGCGCAACGGGCGAAGAAGACGGACGGGGCGATGATGTGCACCGCGGAGACGGCGGCAACGGTATCGGCCGGGATCTTTTCGTCGCGGGCCATGCTCACCAGGCGGCCATGGAAGAAGTCGCGAACCTGCTGGGCGACCTCGGCGGCGTCGAACTCAATGCCCTGCTCGCTATAGAGCTCGAGGGCGAAGTCGATGAGCGACGTGGGGTCGATCGGCAGACGGTCGCGCAGAATGTTGATGATGCCGATAGCGGCACGACGCAGCGCGTAGGGGTCGGAGGAGCCGGTCGGGGGCTCGCCGATGGCAAAGATACCGGCGATGGTATCGAGCTTGTCGGCGCAGGCCACGATGCAGCCAGCGGTGCCCTCGGGCAGCTCGTCACCGGCAAAACGGGGACGATAATGATCGCGAATGGCGTGGGCGACCTCGTCGTTCTCCCCCATCGCGGTGGCGTAATAACCGCCCATCACGCCCTGCTGACTCGTGAACTCGACGACGGCGTTGGACACCAGGTCGGCCTTGCACAGGTGCGCGGCGCGAGCGGCATCGGCGGCCAGGTGAGCACCCAGATGGGCCTCGCGAGCGATAGCGAGCGCGAGTTGCTCAATGCGCTCGGACTTGGCGAGCACGCTACCGAGCTTCTCCTGGAAGGCGACCTTGGCCAGACGCTCGCGGAACTCGTCGAGGGAGATCTTCAGGTCCTCCTCGTAGAAGAACTTGGCATCGTCCAGACGGGCGCGCACAACGCGCTCGTTGCCGTCGATCACGCGCTCGGCGTTCTCGGGCTTGCTGTTGGAAACGACCACGAACTCACGCGTGAGCTTGCCCTCGCCGTCATAGATCGGGAAGTAGCGCTGGTTGGTGAGCATGGACTCGCAGATGATCTCGTGCGGGACCTTGAGGAACTCCTCATCGAAGGTACCGACGAGCACCGTCGGCCACTCGCAGAGGTTGATGACCTCCTCAAAGACCTTCTTGGGCGTATCGACATGGCAGCCGGGACGGGCAGCCTCGACCTCGGCGATACCGGCGAGGATGGCCTCACGACGACGCTCGGCGGAAAGCACGCCGGCGTCCTCGAGCACCTGCTCGTAGACGGCGGGGCTGGCAACCACATGGTCGCCAGGGCCAAGTACGCGATGACCACGCGTGGTGTTGCCGCTCGTCACGTCGGCAAACGACACGGGCACAACATCCTCGCCCAAAAGGCAGCAGATCCAGCGGACCGGACGAACAAAGGTCGCATGCTCGTGACCCCAGCGCTGAGAGCGGTAGTTGGGCCACTGCAGGCCGGCGATGGTCTTCTCGCACAGAGCGGTCAAAATCGGCGTAGCCGGTGCGGAGGGAATGTTCTTCTCGGCGAACACATACTCGCGACCGTCAGTGTCCTCGCGACGGACCAGGTCCTCGGCAGCCACACCGCACTTGCGGGCAAAGCCCTGGGCGGCCTTGGTAGCGTTACCGTCAGCGTCGAAGGCAATGTTGGCCGCGGGGCCACGCTTGACCTCGTGAACCTCATCGGTCGCAGTGGCGACGTTAGCCACGAGTGCAGCCAGGCGGCGCGGGCTCGAGATCACGCGGACCTCGCCGTGGGCCAGACCGGCCTCGTCGAGACCCTTGGCGATCATGGTGCCAAGCTGCTTGACGGCATTGTTCAGCGGTGCGGAGGGCATTTCCTCCGTACCGATCTCAAACAGGAAATCCTTAGCGTCTGCCATGGCTTACGCCACCTCGCCTTCCTGGTCGGCATTCTCGTTGACTCCGGCGACCTCGGCCATGTAGGCTTCGCAGCACGCCTTGGCGACGGCGCGGACGCGCAGGATGTAGTTGGCACGCTCGACCGCGGACAGGGCGCCGCGGGCATCGAGCAGGTTGAAAGCGTGGCTGCACTTCATGACGCAGTCGTACGCCGGCAGCGGCAGCTTGCGCTCCAGACAGGAGTGGCACTCGGCCTCGTAGTCGTCAAACTTCTGACGCATCATCTCGACGTTGGCGACCTCAAAGTTATAGGCACTGAACTCGCGCTCGTTCTCGAGGAACACGTCGCCATAGGTCATGGGCGTGCCGTCGGGCAGGTAGCTCCACACCAGGTCGTAGACCGAGTTAACGCCCTGGGCGTACATGGCGATACGCTCCAGGCCGTAGGTGATCTCGACGGGCACGGGGTCGACCTCGATGCCGCCCACCTGCTGGAAGTACGTAAACTGCGTAACCTCCATGCCGTTGAGCCAGACCTCCCAGCCAAGGCCCCAGGCGCCGAGCGTCGGGCTCTCCCAGTCGTCCTCGACAAAGCGGACGTCATGGTCGTTGGGGTCCAGGCCAATGGCGGCCAGCGAACCCAGGTAGAGTTCTTGGGCGTTGACCGGTGAGGGCTTGATGAGCACCTGGAACTGATAGTAGTGCTGCATGCGGTTGGGGTTCTCGCCGTAGCGGCCGTCGGCGGGACGGCGGCAGGGCTGCGCATAGCAGGTGCGCCACTCGGCGGGACCGAGCGAGCGCAGCGTGGTCGCGGTATGGAAGGTACCGGCACCGACCTCGGAGTCATAGGGCTGCATAATGACGCAGCCCTGCTCGCCCCAGTACTGCTGGAGGCGCAGGATGATGTCTTGGAAGGAAAGCGATGAAGCGTTCATGCCTCTAATATCCCCTCGTCGAAACGATTACACGGTTAGGTACTGTACTATAGCGGTTTTTAGTCGATAGCGCCGATGCGGTTGAGCGGCCAGTAGCGCACAAGCGCCACAGCGATCAAATCAGAGCGATCGACGGGACCAAAGTAGCGTGAGTCGGCAGAGTTTTCGCGGTTGTCGCCCATCACCCACACGCACCCGTCGGGAACGGTGTAGGGATAGCTTACCTGAGCACCGGGCGCTTGGACCGAAAGTGGCCAGCTCATGCCCGTCGTATAGTCCTCATCGAGCGCTTGGCCGTCAACGACCACCTTGCCGTCCTGCAGGTCGACCGTCTGGCCGGCCGTGGCAATGACACGCTTGACAAGAACATCATGCTCGGAGGTGCCATCGGGGTTGTGAAACACCACGATATCGCCCTGCTTGACGGGCTGACCGAGCTCGAGGCTCACCTTTTGTGCCAGGATCTGGTCGCCAATCTCGATCGTGGACTCCATGGAGCCGGTGGGCACCACAAAGGGCTCGACCACAAACGAGCGAATCAAGAAGGTGGCGACCAGTGCGATCGCGATGACCGCGATCCACTCAAAAGCGCCCCTCAACGCGGAATGCTGCGATGGAACCATTCTCACTCCTCGCTCTGCGAATACGAAGCGTCCAAAATCTCCTGCGCGTACGCACGCTCCTCGGGCGTGAGCCGCGCTGTCTCGATCAGATCGGGACGCCAGCGGCAGGTGCGCTCGATGGCGTTCTTGCGACGCCAGGCATTGACCTTGGCGTGATCGCCACTCACGAGCACCGGCGGCACGCCCTCGCCGTTGAACTCGGCGGGGCGGGTGTACTGCGCGTACTCGAGCAGGCCTCCGTCCTCGGCGGTCGAGAACGACTCGTCGACGTTGCTCATCTCGTCGCCCAGGGCGCCGGGAATGAGGCGTACGACGGCATCGGCAACGACCATAGCGGGAAGCTCGCCGCCCGTAAGCACGTAGTCGCCGATCGACAGACGCTCATCGGCATACGCATACGCACGCTCGTCGACGCCCTCGTAGCGACTGCACACAAACAACAGGCGCTCACTTTTGAGCAGGCGCTCGGCCACATGCTGCGTAAAGGGCTCGCCGCAGGGGGTAAAGAACACCACAGTGGGCTTGGGACCCTCCGCGCTAATGGCCTCGATGGCCTCTGCGATAGGCTCGACCTTCATGAGCATGCCCTGCCCGCCGCCGTACGGCTCGTCATCGACGGTACGATGGCGGTCGTGCGTCCAGTCGCGCAGGTTATACGCCTTAAAATCAAAAAGGCCGGCCTTGCGGGCGCGGCCCAAAATCGACGTGGACATGACGGGCTCAAACATCTCGGGAAAGACCGAAAGGGTCTCAATCAGCATGTTGTCCTCCCTACTTGTCCATATCGATCAGGCCGTCCATCACGTGGACGGAAATTGTTCCTGCATCGGGAAGATCGAGCACGACCTGCTCGATCACGGGAATCAGTACCTCGCCGTACCGATCACCCTCGACAACCCAAACATCGTTAGCGGGCGTCGACATGATCTCGACGATCGTGCCGAGCGAACCGAAGCGCTCGTCGACCACCTCGCGACCCATCAGATCGGTATAGGCAGCGTCAAGCGAATCGAGCTCAAAGTCGTCACGATTTGCCAGCACGTAGCATCCCGTGATGCCCTCGGCGGCCGTCAAATCGTCAATGCCCTCAAACGAGACCAGATCGCCATCGCCCGTATCGGTGACGGACACGACCGTGCAAAAGCGGTCGCGCTTGAGCGCCGGCGGCGTCAGGGCGACGCGCATACCCGGCTCTAATACAGAAGAAAGCCCCCGCAGCGGCTGCGCGAGGACCTCCCCCTTCCTTCCGTGCGGCTTGACCACACGGGCGATGTTTTTGTACTGAGACCTCAAGGTCCTAGCCCAGAACCTCTACCTCGACAGCAGTGTCGAGGCGAGCGGCCAGTGCACGGGCGAGCGTGCGAATGGCCTTGATGGTACGGCCACGACGGCCGATGACCTTAGCGACGTCATCCTCGGCGACCGAAACCTCAATCGTAGAGGCGTCGTCACCATCGATGACCTCAAGGCTCACGGAATCCGGGTCGTCGACGATCTGAACAACGAGATATTCGACGAGATCGGCGATGCGATCTGAGAGCATTGCCTCACCCTCGAGCTGTGCAGCGTCAACCTCAGGCACGATTTACTCCTCGGCGCCCTCAGCGGCCTCAGCGGCAGCCTTAGCGGCCTCGGCCTCTTTGGCGAGCTGCTTCTTGGACTTCTTGACGACGGTCTCGGTCTTCTCGCCCTCGTTGGCGGCCTTGACCAGAGCGGCGACGGCGTCGGTGAGCTGAGCGCCCTTGGACTGCCAGTCGGCGATCTTCTCGAGGTCGAGGTTGATGGTCTTGGGGGCGGTCATCGGGTTGTAGCGGCCAACCTCCTCGATGATACGACCGTCACGCGGGGCGCGGGAATCGGCGACGACGACACGGTAGTACGGACGCTTCTTAGCGCCGTGACGAGCAAGGCGAATCTTGACTGCCAAAGGAAACTCCTCCAACCAAGCAGCTTTAGGCTGCAACTACAAACAAACAGTTGAACATAATACGCCATCGACGCGGGCAGGTGAAGTCCGTGAGACCAACTTCTTCGGTGTAGTCGAGGGCAAATCCATATCTTAGACAAGAATTCGGGATTTGCAAGCACATACACGCACCCCACATGAGCTGCGCGGTATACTCATGACATGGAAAGACGCGAACATACATACGGTTATGAGGATGCCATGGGCGTCACACCGCCTCCCTGGACGGGCCCGGCGGTGGGTCTGATGGACCTTGATGCGTTTTTTGCGAGCGTGGAGATGCTCGATCATCCCGAGTGGCGCGGCAAGCCGCTCATCGTGGGCGGAGACGCCGATTCGCGTGGCGTCGTGTCCACGTGTTCGTATGAGGCGCGTCGCTTTGGCGTGCACTCTGCCATGCCCTCGGCCGAGGCACAGCGCCTGTGCCCGCAGGCCATTTGGACGCATGGGCATTTTGATCGCTATCGTGAGGTCAGCGCGCAGGTCATGACGATTCTTGCCGAGGAGACGCCGCGCGTGGAGCGCGTATCCATCGACGAAGCCTTTATCGATATCACACCGGGCCGCTTTGCGCCCGAAGACCCGCTGCTAGTTGCGCGGCGTATAAGCGATCGCGTGGCAGCGCTGGGAGTGACGTGCTCCATCGGCGTGGGCTGCAACAAGACGGTCGCAAAGATCGCAAGCGAGCGGGATAAGCCGTTTGGGCTGACCATCGTGCGCCCCGGAACCGAGCAGCGCTTTTTGGCCGCGCTGCCGGTATCTGCCATGAGCGGCATCGGTCGCTCGGCCGAGGAGCGACTGCGCCGCATGCGCATCTACACCCTCGGCGAGCTATCACGTGCACCGGAATCCACCTTGGCCTCTATTTTTGGCGTCAACGGCGAGCGCATGCGTCAGCGTGCGCTGGGACTCGAAATCTCTGAAGTCACGAGCCTCGATGAAGAGCGCGAGGTCAAGTCGGTCAGCAATGAACGCACCTTTGCTAATGATTTGACTGAGCGTGGGGATATTGAGGCGGCGATTGCGCTGTTGGGAGAGTCAGTGGGACGCCGTCTGCGCCGTCAGGGGCTGACGGGTGCCACGGTAACGCTCAAGCTCAAGTATTCGTATGGCAGCGGGCGTACGGCACAGCGCCGGCTGCCTCATCCGACCGACGATGAGAACATTTTCGTGGCGGTTGCACTCGAACTGCTCGACAACATCTGGCAGGATGGCATGCATGTTCGCTTAGCGGGCATCGGCATGAGCGACTTCGACCACCAAGGCGGCATCCAGACTGACCTGTTCTGCGAGATCGATGACCGCGGAGCCCAATCCAGCGACCGCCGCGACCTCTCCGTCGCCATCGACGCCGTCCGAGACAAATTCGGCGACACCGCCCTTTCCTTCGGCCGCCAATCCCGCTTCAACGATTAACCGCCTTTGGGCAAAAAGAAAGCCGGGCAGCTGCGAATGATTATTCTAGGACGGGGATTTTTTAATCATTTGGAGCGTCATTTCGCCCTTTGAATGATATTGGTCCCAATTCCCGTCAGACGCGAAATCTGGTCAATCGTAAACCCCCGATGCCTCAACACTGCCAGAAGACGATTTCGCTCTGATTTCGGCAAAGTTTTAAGCTGATAAGGCTCATGAGGAGCCAAAAGAGCCCGGGCAACTTCCAGCGCATCCATATCGGAGATATGCTTACCTTCGGGCATAAAATAGGGATTAGGCTTGCCGTCGGTACTCGAAAGATAAAACGCTTCCGTACCCCCAAACAGATTGAGAATACCTTCACAATCACAAATTTCGGGATGAGAGAAATACTCATGGAAGCTGCTCCAGCGATACAGAGGAGCAGAAGAAATACCTGCTTTTGCAGGATTGTCGTGTATGTATCGGACGCAACGGAGCAGCTGTTTGTCGTCAGAAATGATCACACTCTTGAATCGTTCCTGGAACACCGGTCCGCGGCGACCGGTTTTTTGATTGAAGTGTTTCGCATATGCCGTATCAATCGCATGCATAGCAACGCTCATCTGATTATCGAGATCATCAAATAGCAGGTGAACATGATTGTCCATGAGGCACCAGGCAAGAAGACGAATATGAGCGGACGTAAATCGTCTGTTCAATAGATTGAGAAAATAAAGGCGATCGTCATCGTCTTCGAAGATCAGCTGGCCAGCACAGCCCTTGAGCATGACGTGATAATGGCCGAGTTCGGACAACGCACGGGCAACACGAGTCATCGAAACCCTCCCTTCCAAGGATGCAGTAGTCACAGCATACAAAAGGAAAGGAAGAAAAGGGCCGAACCGCCCAACAAAGGTGAGCGGTTCGGCAAACGGTAGCAATGATTATTTTATCCCCGTCCCAGAAAAATCATTTAGAGGAGGTCGAGGGGAAGCTGGGGGGCGTCTCCCCAGAGTTTCTCGAGGCGGTAGAAGTCGCGGGCTTCGGGAGTGAAGACGTGGACGACAACCGAACCATAGTCCATGAGCATCCAGGTCTTCTGCTCGCGGCCCTCGATGGAGAACGGATGCTCGCCGCAAGCCTCGGCGACCTTCTCCTCGATCTCGTCGACGATAGAATCGACCTGGCGGTTGTTGGTACCGGTGGCAAGCACAAAGTAGTCGCACACATCGGAAAGCTCGGTCAGGTCGAGCACCTGAACGTCCTCACCCTTCTTGTCGTAGGCGGCCTGCGCGGCGGCGCGGGCAACATCCTCGGCGGCGACACCGCTCGCGGACAGCGAGGCGGCGGTACGGTCGGACGTGGCGGCGAAGCTCTTGTGCTCCACACCTTCAAGAATCTGCTCGTCGGTCATGGTCTCGTCGGCCATGGAATACCTCTTTCTAGACAGCCCGAGCTAGCGCAGCTGGGCGTAATGGTTGTAAATCGTAATAGCTGTGGGATAAAGATAGCGCCCGGACTGGATCACATAGACCAAACCCTGCGCAAAACAGGAGAAGAACAACTCGTCGAGCGTCGACTCCCCCACCATCTTGCGCAGCGCATGCGCATAGTCGCCGTGGCGGTTGGGCTCGATGGCATCGGCCACAAAGACCACCATATCGAGCGGCGTCATGTCGCAGGCACCCACGGTGTGACGGTCGACAGCCTGGAAAACGGCCGGCGACAACTCGGGGAAAAGCTGCGGAAGCTCATAGGCGGCAACAGGGCCATGCAAAAGCGGCGTCGCGGCAGAAGGAGAGCCGGCAATCTTAATGCCGTAATGCAGAGCGCGCGTGACCAGCTCGTCATCGGAAAGCACCTTGTCCCAGTCGTGGATCAAGCCGGCGGCAGCGGCATCAAAGCGGTCGACGCCGTAGACCTCGGCCAGATGAAGTGCGGTCTCGGCAACACCCAGCGAATGCACATAGCGCTTGCGCTTATCCTTCATGCGAACATCGAGCAGCTCCTGAATGCGCTTGAGCAGCGCGCGCTCATCGCCCTCAAACTGATCCTCTACCGACAACGTAGACCCCCGTCACTCAAAATCTTCTTGGCCCAAATCGGCATATAGCCTGCGTTTGCGAATGTAGCCGAGCACGGACTCGCTCGTAAGATAGCGCACGCTCATGCCGCGGGCAACTCGCTTACGAATGTTCGTCGAGCTGATCGCCAGCGCCGGAATCTGGATATAACGCACGTCGAACGGCAGCCCCGACTCTTTGATTCGGGCACGCGCCGTATCGATATCAAAGCCCGGTCGCGTCGCCGCAATAAAGGTAGCAAGCTCAGCGATTCGTTCGGCATCATGCCAGGTCACAATATCGATAATCGCGTCGGCGCCCGTAATAAAGTAGAGCTTTACCTGCGGCGGATAAAAGTCGCGAAGGGCATGAAGCGTATCGGCCGTATAGGTTACACCCGGACGGTCAATCTCGAACCGGCTCGCCAAAAAGGCCGGGTTCGCAGCGGTGGCGAGGACCGTCATGGCATAACGGTCCTCGGCAGGCGTCACCGGCTTGTCAAGCTTAAAGGCAGGAGAGCCCGCCGGCATAAAGAGCACAGCGTCCAAGTCGAGCGACTCGCGCGCCTGCTCGGCGGTCACCAGGTGCCCGTAATGGATGGGATCAAAGGTGCCACCCATAATGCCGAGCCTAAACTCCTGCCCGTCCTCTAGAGGAAGCTCGGGCAGACCGATTCCACCGCGCAGCGACATGGCTTACTCGCCCTCCGAGGTCTCGGCATCGTCCGCGGCATCCACCGCATCGACAACCTCGACGCCCTCATCCGCAGCATCGGTAACGTCAATGGCCTCAACGGCAACGTCCTCGCCAGCATCCTCGAGCTCCTCGTACTCCGAGAAGTCCTCAGCGCCCTCAAAGTCAAAGGCGCGCTGGCAAATGCGGACCTCGTCGCCCGCACGGCAACCGGCCTTCTCGAGCGCGTCGTCAACACCCATACGCGCAAACTTATGCTGCAGGTAAATGACGGCTTCCTCATTTTCCCAGTCGGTCTGAATGACCATGCGCTCGATGGCGCGACCGACCACGCGGAAGGCACCGGGCTCTTCCTGGACAATGCGGAAACGCTTCTCACGCTGCAGGCGACGGCGTTCCCACTCATCGTCGCGCAGAACGACCGGCTCATCGGAGACAGCCAACTCGGCGCGCAGCTTAGCCACCTGCTCGCCCACGGCAAGCATCAGCGTGTTGAGGCCGGCGCCCGTAACAGCAGACACGGCAAAGAACATATGGCCATCGTCGAGCGCCGCACGCTTAAGGTCGGCAATCTTGTCAGCCGTGCCCGGCGCATCGCACTTGTTAGCGACGACGATCTGCGGACGCTCCGAAAGCTCGGCGCCATACTGCCCGAGCTCGCGGTTGATGATGCGATAGTCCTCGACCGGATCGCGATCCTCAAAACCACCCGTCATATCGACGACGTGCATGATGAGTGCCGTGCGCTCGATGTGGCGCAGGAACTGATGGCCCAGGCCCTTGCCCTCGCTCGCACCCTCGATGAGGCCGGGGACGTCGGCAACGACATAGGAGTACTCGCCGGCACGCACCATGCCCAGATTGGGCACGAGCGTGGTAAACGGGTAGTCGGCAATCTTAGGACGGGCGGCGCTCATGCGCGCGATGAGCGATGACTTACCCACCGAGGGGAAGCCCACGAGCGCGGCATCGGCCATAAGCTTCATCTCGAGCTCGATCCAGTGTTCCTCGGCAGGCTCGCCGAGCTGGGCAAAGGCCGGAGCGCGACGCACCGACGTCACAAAGTGTGTGTTGCCCAGACCGCCGGCACCGCCGGGCGCCACGACGACGCGCTCGCCGTCGTGCACCAGGTCGGCAATCTCGAACATCGGGGTCTGCGTCTCGGGATCGAGCTCGCGCACCACGGTACCCATAGGGACCTTGAGAATCAGGTCCTCGCCGCTCTTACCGTTACGACGGGCACCCTGCCCGTGCGTGCCGCGCTCGGCGCGGAAGTGATGCTTAAAGCGGTAATCGATCAGCGAAGACAGCTGAGCATCGGCCTGGATGACGACATTGCCGCCACGACCGCCGTCGCCGCCATCGGGGCCGCCCTTGGGGACAAATGCCTCGCGCCTAAACGACATGCATCCGGCTCCGCCGTCGCCGCCGCACACGTTAATGCGGCTGATATCGGTGAACTGTGACAACAGAATCGCCTCCTACAAAAAGAGGGAGACCCTTGAATCCTAAAACTCAAGTGCCTCCCACATATGTGCTCTATGAAGGGTGAATTACGCGTTCGCGAGCGGGCGTACGCTGACCCTGTGCTTGATACCCTTGTGGAACTCAACGGTACCGTCGACCAGCGCGAACAGCGTGTCGTCCTTACCACGGCCAACGTTCTCACCCGGGTGGATGTGCGTGCCGTGCTGACGGACGAGAATCGTGCCCGTGGTTACCGTCTGGCCGGCATAGCGCTTCGTGCCAAGGCGCTGACCGCGGGAGTCACGGCCATTACGGGAGGAACCGAGTCCTTTTTTGTGTGCCATTGTGTATACCTACTCTTTCGTTACGAGTGTAATCTACTCGGCGACGGGAGCCTCGGCAACAGCCTCAGCCTCTGCCTTGACAGCCTTCTTGGCGCGGGAGGTAGCCTGAACCTTCACGATCTTCAGCTTGGTGAGCTGCTGACGGTGACCCTTCAGACGACGATAGCGCTTGCGCTTGTGGAACTTGAAGACCAGCTGCTTCTCGCCCTTGAACTGCTCAACGATCTGAGCGGTAACCTTGGCCTTGGCCAGCTTGTCGGGATCGGTGACGATCTTCTTACCATCGTTGAGGAAGATAACCGGCAGGGTGACCTTGTCGCCCTCATTGCCCTCGATCTTCTCGACGGTGATGACATCGTCGGTGGCGACCTTGTACTGCTTGCCGCCCGTGTTAACGATTGCGTACATGTTTACTTGCCCTTCATGCATCAGTTAGTGCAACAGCCGAATATAGTAGCAGGCGAAAATACCCCCGTCAACGAGTATGTGGAGCAAATCCACAAGTTCGCACAGGTATGGGGCTGACGAGTCGGCCCTCGTCGTCCTCGCATGCTTGATTCTGACGCTCGACATCGTAGGAGCAGATGGTCACGAGGTCTTGCATACCGGTGGAAACAATAGGTGCATCCACGCCCGGGGTCAAGCCCTGCAACAAAACATCAGCAGCGGAAAGCAAAATTTCCGGACGCATGGAGCCCTCGTTGTCGGCATGGGTGTCGAGCATGAGTACCAAATGGTCCGGGCGCTCCCCCGCCGTGAGCTCATAGCCCACGAGCGTGTGATCCAAATCCAAGCGCTTGCTCTTTTTGCCGCGCGCGTAGTCGATGCCGTGGCCCGCGCGCAGCGTGTCGATCGCACGGCGCACCTCGTCGGCGCTTACGGGCGCCTCGGGATCCAAGTGCAGGTCGATGCGATACGACAAGCGCGTGAGCTGCGCCGTCAAGGCCGGCGTGCGCACGTCGATGTACGCCGCCTCGATGGGTGCCAGATCGGCCGGAGACGCCGCAGCCAGGCGCCCAAACGCCTCGTCGAGCGCCACGAACTCGGTCATAAACAGGTCATACCACTCGCAGGTCGACGACGTGCCCACCGGTAGCGCCGAAGAGAAGCCAACGCGCATGTGCGGAGAGAAGCCCTGCGTGACGGCATAGGGAAGTCCCGCACGGCGCACGATGCGCTCAATGGTATGGATTACTTCGAGATGGCCCAGGTACTTAAGGCGATCGCGCTTGCCATAGCGAACACGAAGCCTAAAGAGCGAGGGGTTGTCGGTCAGGCGCTCACTCATGCGCGATCACCCATCAATACATTCTTGGCGTGGAGCGTGGGACAGATCCCGCAGCCGGTGCACGACGTGCGGGTGCAGTCGGGAGTCGTGACGCCCTCGAGCGAGCGACGGTACTCGCGCTCGAGAAAGCCGCGTGTGCAGCCGGGGCTCACGTGCTCCCACGGCAGGCGCCAGTCCAACTCGTAGGGCAGGTGCACGAGCTCATTGAGGTCGATGCCGTTTTTGGCAGCAGCCTCCTTCCAGTTATCGAGCGAGAAATGCTCTACCCAGGCGTCAAAGCGAGAGCCCGAGCGCCAAGCGTCGATGATGACGGGCGTCATGTCGCGACCGGCGCGGGACAGCGCGGCCTCGATGAGCGAAGTCTCGGCATCGTGGTAATGCACGCGGACGGCACGGTTGCGAACGCTCGTGATAAGCAGCTTCTGGCGACGCTTGACGTCGTCGTAGTCGAGCTGCGGGCACCACTGGAACGGCGTGGCAGCCTTGGGGATAAAGACCGAAACCGAGATGGACACCGAGATCGAGCCGCGACGAGCCTTGGGCACCACGGAACGACCGAGCTCCAGCACGTGATCGGCCAGATTGGCGATGGCCACGATGTCCTCGTCGCGCTCGCCGGGAAGGCCCATCATAAAGTAGAGCTTCATACGGTTCCAGCCGGCCTCGAAGGCCGCCTTGGCCGCACGGTCCAAGTCCTCCTCGGTCACGTTCTTGTTAATGATGTCGCGCATGCGCTGGCTGCCGGCCTCGGGCGCGAACGTCAGGCCGCCCTTCTTTTCGCCGGCGACCGACTCGGCCATATCCACGCCAAACGAATCCAGGCGCTGCGACGGAATAGACACGCGAATACCCGTATCCTCCAGGCGACGGTTGAGCCTGCCGAGCACGTCGCGAATGCAGGAGTGGTCGGTCGTGGAGAGCGAGGTCAGCGACACCTCGTCATAGCCGGTCTTTTCCAGACCCCGAATTACCGACGAGACGATCTGGTCGGCCGAGCGCTCGTGCACCGGGCGATACGTCATACCGGCTTGGCAAAAACGACAGCCGCGGGCGCAGCCGCGCAGGATCTCGATAGACAGGCGGTCGTGGACCAGCTGCGCATAGGGTACACACGACTGCGACAGCGGATTGGTGGCGCCGAAATCCTCGACGACGCGCTTGTAGACCACGGTCGGCGCATCCTTGCCCTCACGCGGCACGGTGTAGCCATGCGGCGAGCAGGGCTCGTCGTGACGAACCTCATAGAGCGACGGCACGTAGTTGCCGGCAATGGATGCAAGCTGCTCGACAATCTGCGCGCGCGGGACCCCTTCGTCACGCAGGCGGCGATGCAGCTGGCAGGTCTCGAGCAGCGATTCCTCACCCTCACCGATGAGGATGGCATCGAAGAAGGCCGCGTACGGCTCGGGGTTGTACACCGAGGGGCCGCCGGCGATGATAATGGGGTCGTCC
Source organism: uncultured Collinsella sp. (assembly GCA_902494565.1). GTDB lineage: Bacteria > Actinomycetota > Coriobacteriia > Coriobacteriales > Coriobacteriaceae > Collinsella. The sequence goes on from CABUTN010000014.1 coordinate 19,257, forward strand.
TCGGTGCGGTCAGCCGCTAACAGCGGAATACCCGCGAGGTCGAGTGCCTCGAGGAAGTTCGTCACCGCCATCTCGTGCGGCACATGCAGGCCGACGATATCAAACGAAGCAACCGGCGCTGCACCCTCGAGCGAGAGCAGCGGAATGCCTGCCTCGCGCATGGCGTCACCCATATCGGGCCACGGCACATAGCCGCGCTCGCAGGAGATGCCCTCGGCCTGGTTAAGGATGTTGTAGAGGATGGCGATGCCCTGGTTGGGCAGACCGACCTCGTACACATCCGGGTAGATCAGGCAGCAACGGTAGTCGGCATCGGCCTTGGAAAGCGTGCCCCACTCGTGATCGATATAGCGGCTCGGTTTCTCGACCTTGGCGAGCAGCGGCTCAATTAAATGAAAACAGTCTTGGTATGCAACGCGCAACGGAAAACCCCTAAGCAGCGATATCGGATGCGTCCTGATAGGACGCCATAGGACGGGTAGCGCCCGCGACCGTGGTCACCAGATCGCGAACGCGGGAGAACGTGGCAGTGACCGCCTCGTTGGCACGGCTGTAGTCGACATCGCGCTCGTAGAGCGAAACGAGCGCACGGCCCATGCCATAGGTGCCCGCGGCGGCAGTGAGCGCCTTGACGGCAAACCCAATATGAGGCGTCTGCTTGACGAGCGCGCGGGTGACCGCGCGGATCACAAGACCGCCGGCAAGCACGCCCGCGACCTCGTAGCCGCGCTCGGGCTTAATGCCGCGTCCAAAGACGGCAGCGAGCTCAAAGAGCATGCCCACCTGCGCCAGCGCCATAACGGGATAATCGGCGCCCGGCAAAAACGCCAGCGCACCGGTCGCCATATTGGTGAGCGCGCACGAGGTGATGATACGATTGGCCGCCGCGATGCGCATGAAGGCAAAGTTCGCCGCAAAAGCCGTTTCCTTATCGGTGCGATCGAGAATCCAGCGGGCAAGCGTCTCGAGCAGATACGTCTTATCGGTTGCCGCTACCACGCCGAGCATGGGCGTGGACTCGTCGATAAACGGCACCTCCACAGCAGACTCGGCAAGCACGCACACGGGCGCGCCGGCGATCACGAGCTCCTGCACGGCACTCTCCAAGCGGTCGGAACCACACGAGAGCACCAGCACCACATCGGTATCGGTCTTTGGAGCAATTCGCTCCTCCCCCAGACGCTCGACGCGCACAATGCCCGAGGTCGTCTGCGGCACAAAGGCGTCACGCACCGTCTCGGCCAGAAAGCGCGAGGCGGACGAATCCAGATAGACCGAGACGCGCACCGGCGTATCGGAATCCTTCTTAACGGACGCGCCCATCTTAAAAGCGCGGGTCAGCTTATCTACGGGAATTTTCATAACAAACCCCTCCAGCGGTTACGCGGCGCCCGAACGATGCCGCCATATGGATTGTACGATACCCACCGTCAGCAGTTGGATCATCATCGAAGACGAACCAAAGCTAATAAACGGTAGCGGAATACCGGTAATCGGCATCATGCCGATGCACATGCCGATGTTCTCAAAGGTCTGGAATGCCCACATGCCGACGATACCTACGCACGACAGACGCAGGAACAGCGACTCACACTTAAAGGCGACGCGAATCGTCGAAAAGATCAGCAGCACGTAGAGGCACAGGAGAAAAAAGGAACCGCAAAAACCAAAGGTCTCGGACAGGAAGGCGAAGACGAAGTCGGTGTGGAACTCAGGCAGAAAGCCGCCGGCCGACTGCGTCGCATGGCCCAAACCCTTACCAAAGAAGCCGCCCGAGCCAACGGCGATAAGCGACTGCTGCAGGTTGTAGGCATCGTCCGAATCGGCATTATCGGGGTCGATAAAGACCGTCAGACGGTTCATCTGATACTGCTTGATGAGCACATCGTGGCCGAGCAACGAATCAAAGACCGAATCGAGCGCCAGAACGAGGGCCACCAGGCCCACGAGCAGGGCCAGAGTCGACAGCACCCATTCGCGGCGTGCACCGCTCATACAAATGACGATGGCGCCCGAAACAAGCACGACCAGGCCCGAGCCCAGGTCGCCCATGGCAACGACGGCCAAAAACGGAATGGACAGCATGCCGCAGAGCTTGACGTAGTCGCGAACGGTATCGATGCGACCGTTATACTGCGAGCCAAGCGTAGCAATAAAGAAGATGGTGATGAGCTTGGCAAGCTCAACCGGCTGGAATGTCAAGCCGATACCGGGAATCTTGATCCAGCCCGTCATGCCCAGACCGCCTGTATAGGACAGACCCGGAATCTTGGGCGAGAGGATCACGATCAGGTCGATGACGAGCAACGCCGTCGAGAAATTGGAAATACCGCGCAGGTCGGTACGCCAGACCAGCACCGCCAGCACCGCTCCGATGCCAATTCCCAGCAGATGGCGTGAGAACGAAGCGTCGGCCTTAAACTGCGAAGCCGACCAGATAATGATGGCACCGTAGGCGACGAGAGCCACAGTAGCCACGAGCACACCGATATGCACCTTTTGGCGAAACGTGCCGCGCGAGGCCGAAAGTTGCTTGTTGACACGGTCCAGGCTGCTGCGAGAGCCGGTCTTGGTTGAACGGAACAGATCAGCCGGAGAAAAATCCATCGCAACCTCCTATCGAACCGAAGAATCGCCCGAGGCCGAAGAGGTATCGGGCTCGCCATAAATCACGCCGAGCACGTCGCGCACGACATGCATCGCGGTATCTGAGCCACCGCCGCCCTGCTCCAGGACGGTAGCGACGACATACTTGGGGTCATCGGCCGGTGCATAGGCGCAGAACCACGCGTATTCATCCTCGCCACTTTTCTCGCCCGTGCCCGACTTGCCGTATACCTGCGGCGTCAGGGTGCCAAAGTGAGCCGCCAGGGACGTCGATGCCGTGTAAATCACGTCGTGCATGCCGTTGCGAACAAGAGCCAAATCCGAATCGCTGTTGATCTTGGCCTCCAGGCGCTTCTTCTTGCCCTTGCCGTTGTACTTATAGGCATCGCCGTCGCCATCGCGCGACACGGCAGACAAAAACACGTGAGGCACGTACTGTTTGCCGCCGTTGGCAAGACCCATATAGGCACACGCCATCTGCAGGGGCGTCACCAGGATGTCGCCCTGACCGATGGCAATGTTGGTCATATCGCCGGCATTCCACTTGCGGTCCTCGGCAGAGGCGTCGGTGAAGTACGACTCTTTCCACTCGGCGTCGGGAATACGGCCCGCGCCTTCACTCGGCAGATCGATACCGCAGGTCTTGCCCAGGCCCCAGCGACGAAAGACCTCCTGCAGGCCCTCGGAATGCTGCTCGTCATAAAAAAACGCCTTGCCCATGTCGTAGAAGACGGGGTCGCACGAGTTGGCGATACCCGACTGCAGCGTCATGGTGCCGTGGCCGGAATGCAGCCAGCAGTACTTGCCCCACGACTTGCCCAGGCCCGTCCAATAGCCCGTGCAGTTGGTTGTCTGCGTTGAAGTGTAGGTTCCAAACTCAAGACCGGCCAGTGCCGAGAGCGGCTTGATGGTCGAGGCCGACATGTACTGTCCGCTAATGGCGCGGTTGAGCAGCGGGTGCGAACCCTTGTCATCATTTAGCTCGGTCCACACGTCATTTGAGACGCCGCCGATAAAGACGGACGGATCAAACTTGGGCTCGCTCGCCATGCCCAGGATCTCGCCATTGTTGGGATCGAGACACACCACAGCGCCGTTGCCGGCATTGCTGTAGCCGGTGGTCTTGGCAAGCTCGATAGCGCTCGCCAGCGCCGTCTCACAGGCCTGTTGGATCTTAAGGTCGAGCGTGAGCTTAATGTCGGAGCCGGCCTTCGCGGGCACAGCGCCGGCCTGACCGGTCACATTGCCCGATGCATCGACCTTGACGGTCTGCTCGCCACGAATACCCTGCAGCAAGTTTTCGTAGTAGCTCTCAACGCCCGCCTGGCCCACGATATCGCCCGACTGGTACGTAATCTTGCCAGCAGAAGCATCATCATCGCCAGAGGTTTTCTTATTCTGGGCCTCGAGCTGCTCGGAGGTAATGGTGCCGGTATAGCCCAAGATATGGCATGCCGTCTCGCCATATGGATACTGACGCTCGGTACGCTCGGCAATCTTGACGCCCGGGAACTCGCCGGCATGCTCCTGAATATAGGCAACCGTGGAGCGACGGACGTCCGTCGCGATGGTATGCAGGCTCTGAGCGCCCTCTGTATTGTCCTGAATATTGCGAAGGACCGCCACGTAAGGCATTCCAAGCACGTTGGCAAGATGGCGAACCAGAACCTCATCCTCGGCAAGGTCGCGGTAGGCCACGACAGCAAGTGAGGGACGGTTCTGGACAAGCGCCACGCCATTGCGGTCGAGGATGCGACCGCGCACAGCGGGTGTTGTAACGGTGCGAGTCTGATTACTATTGGCCTGCTTCTCGTAATAGTCCGATGAGACCATCTGCATGCCCCACAGCTTGACGGCAAGCGCCGCAAACATCGCGCCCACACCCGTGGTGAGGATGGAAAAGCGGCCCTTAAAGGCGGTCGACGCGGTATTGCCCTCGCCCTCGGTGGCGCGCGGGGCCGTTCCATGCTGCGTATCGTAGGTAAAACGGGAATCGCCACGACGCATGACGACCAGCGCGACCACGATGGCCACAACCAGCACGATACCGGCGATAATAACCGTCATCTGGGAAGACATCTACGGGCCTCCCCTATTTGAGCTTGCGGGTCTTGGGCTTAAAGCGCATACCCGCCTGGCGTCCGCCACGTGCGGAGAATCCATAGCCGGACTGCGGCACGACGCCGGACATCAAAAACGGAATGGCAACCAGACCCGTCAGGATCGAGGACGGCAGCGCATGGCCGAAGATCGCCACGACAAAGCTCGTCTCCAAACCCATAAACAGCAAGATGATGCTGTAGATCACATTAATGACGAGCGCAAAGGCGCCCACAGTGACGCCGCGCGCACTCGGGGTACCGCCCGTCTGACCGACGGCGCTGTGCACCAGGGCAAAAGAACCCACGGTCAGCAGGAGCGACATAACGCCCACCGGCACGGCAGCGGACAGGTCATAGAACAAGCCGCTGCAAAAACCGCACACGACGGCACGGGTCGGGTCGCCCGAGAACACGCTTAGGCACACCAGGATAATCATGAAGTTGACGCGACCGCCCGCAATGGAGATCTGCGGTGCCAGGCCTGCCTGCAGCAGCACGCACACAATGGCGGCGATCACAAACGTGCGGGAGCTCATCCCCTGCTCGTGTAGATCCATGGACATGCCCCCTATTCGCTCGAGCCGGAATCGGTCGTCTCGGACGTGTCGGAACTGTCATCCGAGCTCTCGTCCTTCGTCTTGGTCGCAGCATCGCGCGACGTTCCCTGCGGCGTGCTGTTGGCCGTGCTCACGTCCTCATCCGAGGCCGACTGTTCGTCGGTCAGCGAGGTAATGACCAGCACTTCCTCGTTGTTCTCGGCCGTCGTCTGAGCGCGCACCACAATGGTGTAGTACACATCGTTTGCCGATTTCTCAACCGACGAGACGGTGCCGAGCGGTAGACCCTTGGGGAACACGCCACCGATGCCCGAGGTCACGATGATGTCGCCAACCTTAACATCGGAGTCGACGCTCACGTACTCAAGACGCAGCGTGCCGTCAGCCTGACCCTGCAGCATGCCCTGGGCGCGCGTGTCCTGCACCATGGCGGACACGCCCGAGTTCTCGTCGCTAATCAAGCGCACGGTAGAGCTCTTGGCCGATACCTCGATAATCTGGCCGATAACACCGGCAGAACTCGTCACGGGCATGTTGATGGTAAGGCTGTCGGCAGAGCCCTTGTCGATGGTAACGGTCGAAGTCCAGGCATCGCCGGAGGCACCGACAATACGAGCAGCGGTCGATTTGAGGTTATAGGTCGACTGCAGGCCGACCAGCCCTTCCAGACGCTCAGCAGTCTTTTGAGCCTCGGAGAGCTCGGCAACCTTAGAGGTCAGCTCCTCATTTTGCTTCTTAAGCTCGTCAAGCGTGTCCTGCGACGCCGTAAGGTTAGAGAACACGTTGCCGATCGCATTGAAGGGAGCCGCCACAGCCGAACCCACAAAGCGCACCGGCGAGGTAATCGTCGTTACGCCCGAACGCACGGCATGAATCGGTCCTGCCTCGCCCTCGCGGATGTAAAACGTGAGCAGCAACACCGAAATCAGGCTGAAAACAATCAACGGGCGCATACCCGTTGATTGTCGCTTGGTATTCAGATTTGTGGAGAAACCCGAAGATCGTGCCAAATGGAATCCACCTTTTGGAAATTAAGCATTGGTCTGGACGAAGCCACCATCAAACGCATTGGCCTCGAGCACGCGGGCGCAGCCGTTAACGACGTTATCGAGCGCCGTAGGACTGACGTTGACCGAAACGCCGGTCTCATCGCGCAGGCGCACGTCGAGACCGCGCAGCAGCGCGCCGCCACCGGTCAGCAAAATGCCGTAGTACATAAGGTCCGAGGCAAGATCGGGCGGCGTGGCATCGAGTGCGTCCTTGACGGCCTTGGCCATCTCGTCAAGCGGCTTGTTGAGTGCGCGACGGATCTCCTCGCTCTCGATGCGCACGGTCTTGGGCAGACCGGTGATCACGTCGCGGCCGTTGACCTCGACGTCGAGCTCGTCCTTGAGCGGCACGGCGGAGCCGACCTTGATCTTGATGTCCTCTGCCGTACGCTCGCCGATGGCCAGGTTGTAGGCATCGCGAACGTGCGTGAGGATGGCCTGATCGAACTCGTCACCGGCAATACGGATGGACTGCGAGACGACGATGCCGCCCATAGCGATAACAGCGACCTCGGTGGTACCGCCACCGATGTCGATGACCATGGAGCCGGTGGGCTCCTCGACGGGCAGGTCGGCGCCGATAGCGGCGGCCATAGGCTCTTCGATCAGATAGGCCTGGCGAGCGCCGGCCTGAATCGTGGCCTCAAAGACGGCACGCTTCTCGACCGACGTGACGCCGGAGGGAACGCAGACGACAACGCGCGGACGCGGGGTCCACGGATAGCGCTTCTCGGAAGCCTTGTCGATAAAGTAGCGGAGCATGGCCTCGGTAACATCGAAGTCGGCGATGACGCCGTCCTTCAGGGGACGAACGGCCACGATGTTGCCGGGCGTACGGCCGAGCATGCGCTTTGCCTCGATACCGACCGCCAGGATGCGCTCGTCGTTCTTGTCGATGGCGACAACAGAGGGCTCGCGAATGACGATGCCCTTGCCGCGCACGGAGACAAGCGTATTTGCGGTGCCGAGGTCGATGGCAAGATCGCCCGCATAGCTACCGAAGAACATATCCATCAAAGAAAACAACGCAACTCCTGATGTGTTGGATGATTGCTGGAAAACTACTAGCTCATCATACTAGCGTAAGCCCGGCACCTCACTTGCGGTGAAGCGCCGGGCAAAGCTAAATCCCATAAGGTCACTACTAGTTGTCAGCAGCCGAGAAATCCATATCGAGCGAGGAAACGGCCCAGCCGATATGGTTGTCGGAGCGCACGAATTTGACGGTGTACTCCTGCTCGCCGCCCTTGGACAGCGATGCCTTCACCTTGGCGGTCGTCTCGGTCATGGACTGATCCATGCCCTCGACAGACACGGTGGCACCCTGCGGAATCGAGGAGATGATCATCGACTTGGCGTCCTCGGACAGGCTCGAGGCCAGGCAAGACTCGGCCTTTGCGGTGTCACCGTCGCCGGCAGCCTGGAACAGATCGGTAACGACAGACTCCTGGGACGGGAAGCCAAAGCCGCGCGTGTAGGCAAAGCCCAGACCGCCCGCGGCGATCAAAATGAGCAGAAGCAGCACGATGAAGACTTTAAGACCCGTGTGGCGATGGCGACGACGGACCTTGGCCTGCTTACGATCCTGACGGTCCTGCTGGACCATCTCGGACTCGGACAGCGTAAAGAAGCCGGTGTCCGAGGGATCGGGCATAAACTGACCGGTCGCGCCCGTAGGATCGAGCGGATCGACGACAGGAGCGTCCATCGCGGGCGCCGGAGCCGTGGCCATAGCCGTCTGGGCAGACAGCGCGGCAAGCGAATCGTGCACGCGGGCAAGCTCATCGGCCTGCTCGGAGGTGAGCTGGTAGATGCCATCGGCAGTAGCGGCGTTAAAGGCGTCGAGTGCGTCGGAGGGACGGCCGGCGGCAGAAAGCGCCTGACCCATGCCAGCGTTGAGCGCGCGCGTGTCGTCGCGGGGACCGGCAAAGTCGATAGCCGTGCGGTAGGTCTCCACGGCATCCGCCGGACGGCCGAGCTTAATGAAGCAACGACCGAGCTCGCCGAGCGCGGCGGCAGGGGCCGGATTGGCGCCGTCGATGGCGGCCTGACGGAAGGCAGTACCCGCGTTGGCATAGTCGCCCGACTGGAACAGCGCGTTACCCAAGCCCAGATAGGCCTTGAACGGCGTGGCATAGGAAGCATCCTGCGTAGCAGCAGAGAACGCCTGAGCGGCCGTTGTGTAGTCGCCCACGGCGGCGAGTGCCTTGCCGCGGTTGGTGAGCAGCGCGCCGCGCTTGCCATAGGTGCCGTCGTTGAGGGCGGCGGCATAGGCCTCGGCGGCCTCGGCATACATGCCCAGGTGCATCAAGGCGTTGCCACGAAGATGATCGGCCTCGCCCATAATCTCATCGGGAGTTTTTGCCGCCCCAAGCATCTGGGCTGCAGCGGAAAAATCACCCGCGCGGTAAGCGGCGCGGCCCTGTTGGATCAGCTGGCTATTCAAGGAAGTCCCCTTTACTCGTGAACGATCTCGACATGGACGATCTCGTCGCCGGCACGCAGCTGCGAAATCACATCGAGACCCTCGACCGTGGTACCAAAGACGGTGTACCCGGAATCGAGGTTATGCTGGGCACCCAAGCAGAAGTAGAACTGCGAACCCGCGGAATCGGGGTCCATGGAGCGTGCCATGGCAAGGGCACAATCGACATGGCTGTTGCGCGGATTGGTGGCAAACTCGCCCTTGATGCAGTAGCCGGGGCCACCGGTACCGGGCATACCGTCGGGGCCCTCAAGACCGGCAGCGACGTCAGCGCCGGACATATCGCGGGTATTGGGGTCGCCGCCCTGAATGACAAAACCGGGCACATAGCGATGGAATTTAAGGCCATCATAGAAACCCATCGTGGAAAGCTCGCAGAAGTTCGCGACATGAATGGGAGCGCCCTCACCGTCAAACTTGACCTTGATGGTACCCTTCGACGTCTCGATAACGGCGCACTCGTCGCCGGCAAGCTGATACTCGGGCGTGTAGAGCTCTTTCTTAAAACCAAACATGTGGTTCCTTCCTCGTGCGTTTAAAGCATATTTGTACGAATTGTAGCAATAAGCATGCGCTTACATCAATTGCGCACGTAGGTTATGCCGACTATGGCGAACTAATTTTAGGAACGCTGCTGCGGCTTCCAGGAGCCCACGTTGGCGTCGTACTGATTCAGCGCGCTGTTGCCGCCCTGTGCGATGGGCGCCAGGATCTCGCTTTGGTGGGAACTCATCGACTCGCCATCGGGAATGGCCAGCGAGATATCCCAGCTCTGGCAGATTACGTCGACGCGCTCATACATCCACTCGGCAAGCTGCTTTAAGTGGGCGATGTCATCCGCATAGACCGTATCGTCCTGATACTTAAGGTTGTTAAGCTCATCTTGCGTCTTTTTGATCTGGTCGCGCAGGGCGTAGGCACTCTGCGACAGCTCCTGACGGGTGGACAGCGGCGTTCGGAGATAACCGTTGTTAAAGGAATCGATGACCTCGCCGATCTGATCATTGTTGTACGACACAATGGTCTGATACAGGCTGTCGAGCTTGGTGTAGAGCTGGTCATCGGTCAGCACGGTATCTTCCTGGACCACCTCGGCAGAATCGTCCTGCTTGGTATCGTCCTCAGTCGCCTCGCCCTTTTGGCGCGTGGGGAAGGTCGTCTGCGCGGCCTGGCCAAACTGGTCATAGAAGCCAGGCATGACACCCATGGGATCGGCCGTCACGAACCAATACGCACCACCGCACACGACGGCAAGGACCGCGATGATAATAAGCGGCTTGGGGATATGACGCTTGTGCTTGTGATAGGCGTCCTCGTCGGGATGCACCTTGCGCTTGGGTTTTTGAGCATCGTCGTGCAGGGAAACCGGCGTGGGAATATCGACCTTGGGAATACCGAAATCCTTATCGAAAGCCGGCAGCACGCAGGTCTCATTGGGGTCGGCGGCGTCTGAGAGCACCGCAGCGGCAGAGGCCGGCGCATGAGGCACCTCGGTATCGATCTGCTCTTGCGTTAGGCGCGGAAAGCCCGCCGTGCGGCCCGCTGCCAGGTCGGATGCGGCCGCGTCCTCGGAGAGGATACCCGGAGCGGGGCGTCCGCATTTGGGGCACGTACGATCATGTGGAGAAAGACGGGCACCGCAGCCCTCACAGAACACGAACTCGGTGTGCTCGGGACCATCGCCCGGACCCACATAGGCGTTGCAGTAGGGGCAGAACGAGGCGCCGTCCTCGATAGTCTTAAGGCAATGCGGGCAGATCACGGCATCCTCTTTTCGAAGCAATTCAAACAATCGAGGTTAGAGCATAACATCGCCACGGCCCCACAGGAACAAGGCACCAATTCAACATCGCCAGGGCGCGTAGCTACTTCTTCTTTTTGCTTGGCATCGAGACTTTGATGCCTTGGGCGGACTTGGTCACGCGAGAGCGCTTGGCTCCGGTACTCTTCTTTTTCTTGGGCTGGGCCTGGGCCACGCCCTCGAGTGCGCGGGCCTCGGCCTCGCGAGCGGTGCGATCTTCACGGCGCTGCGCCATGTCGGCGGCGAAGCGCTTGGCAAAACGCTCGGCCGTCGAACCCGTCGAGCTCACCTTGCCGCCACCGCGACCCAGGTGGACGCGCACACCGCGGCCAAAACCAGTTGCAGCATGACGACGACGCGGCTTGAGCGAATCCATCATCGTGGCGAGCTTAAAGAACACCGAGCAGGTAAAGACCACGATGACAGCCAAGATAACCATCTGGCCCATCGACAGGTTGGCAATAGACAGCAGCTCTGGGAATCCGATAACGCCCACCAGGATGCCGGCGACTACAAACACAAAGAGCACCACACGTAAGGGCGTGAGCGGCTGCGAGATGCGCCAAATCAGGCTGACGCTCGCCGCGCACGACGTAAGCAGGCACATCGTGGACAGCGTGAGCTGGCTAAAGCCAAACACGCGCGCCACAAAGATATCGAGTGCCGCGGCCAAAATGACCGCAATCGACGCCGGCAGTGCCCGCTTGAGCACGTTTGTCAGGAACGACCCCTTCACGCGAGCATTGTTGGGCTCCAGGCCCAACACAAAGCCCGGCGCGCCGATGCAGAAGAAGTTGATGAGCGTCATCTGGATGGGCTCGAAGGGATACGGCGGCAGCGCAATGCACAGCGCCGCCAGGCCCGTCGAGAACAGCGTCTTGGTCAGGAACAGCGAGGCCGAACGCTGCAGGTTGTTGATGGAGCGACGGCCCTCGGCCACCACGGCGGGCATCGAGGCAAAGTCGTTGTCAACGAGTACGATCTCGGCCACGTTGCGCGCGGCATCGGAGCCGGCCGCCATGGCAACGGAGCAGTCGGCCTCCTTGAGAGCCAGCACGTCGTTGACGCCGTCGCCCGTCATGGCCACGGTGTGCTCGCGGCGCTTGAGCGCCTGCACGAGCTCGCGCTTCTGCTGCGGGGTCACACGACCAAAGACATGGTAGCGGTCCACTGCGGCATCGAGCTTGGCCGGCGTATCGAGCGTCGTGGCGTCCACATAAGCGTCCGCCCCCGGCACGCCCACCACGCGCGCGATCGACGACACCGTACGCGGGTCGTCGCCACTGATCACGTTGAGGGTCACGCCCTGCTCGTTAAAGTAGCCGATGGTCTCGGCCGCCGAGGTACGAATCTCGTCGCGGATGGTCACAAAGCCCACGGGCTCGGCCTCGCCCACCATATCGCCATCGGGCGTAAAGCCGTCAACGCGCGCCACCACGAGCACGCGGCAGGTATCGGCAAGCTCGGCGACACGGTTCTCGACCTGCGAAAACACACGCTCCGAAAGCACAAACTGCGCGGCGCCCATCACATAGGAGCCCTGCGCAAACGACGCGCCGCTCCATTTTTTGGAGGACGAGAACGGAATGACCGACAGCGGCTCAGACACCTCGACCGGGCGATCGGCGTAATAGTTGAGCAGCGCCTGGCAGGTCTCGTTGGCATCGGCCGAAGTCGCACGCGCGACGTTAGCCAGCGCAAAATCAAGCACCGTGGTATCGACGGGAACGGTCGCCTCGTCGGAGCCGGCGCCTAAGCTCACGCCCTCAACCGGCAGCGGATACGTGCCCTCGACCTCCATGCGGCCCGACGTGATGGTGCCCGTCTTGTCCAGGCACAGCACGTCGACGCGCGCGAGCGTCTCGATGCAGTAGAGCTGCTGCGCCAGCACCTTGCGGCGGGCCAGGCGCACCGTGGCGATGGCGAGCACCGACGAGGTCAGCAGCACCAGGCCTTGCGGGATCATGCCCAGCAGGGCGCCCACCGTGGACAGCAGCGCCGACGAAGGCACATGGCCAGCCAGCAGCTCGGAAAAGCACCACGAAAGTGCGCTATCGCCCGGGGTTCCCGCGGCATCCCACAGCTCGCTCACATTCGAGGCAAACAACGCCAAACCGAGCGGGATCATGATGAAGCTCGCAAAGCGCACGATGGCGTTAAGCGCGTTCATGATCTCGGAATTGACCTTTTTGACGTACTTGGCCTCGTTATTAATTTTGGCCACGTAGTTGTCGGCGCCGACATGGATCACGCGGGCGCGCAGCAGGCCCGAGTCGATAAAGCTGCCGCTCATGAGCTCGGAACCGGGCTGTTTCTTAATAAGGTCGCTCTCGCCCGTCAGCAGGCTCTCGTTCACGAGCGCCTCGCCCGAAACCACCACGGCGTCAGCGGGAATCTGATCGCCGCGCCCCAGGCGGATGATGTCGTCGAGCACGATCTGGTCCAAGTCGAGCTCCACCTCGGCACCGTCGCGCACCGCGATGGCCTTCTTAGAGGTCAGAAGCGTGAGCTTATCGACCATCTTCTTGGAACGCATGGACTGAATGACGCCGATAGCGGTGTTCAAGAACACCACGAACAGGAACGTCAGATTCTTAAACGAACCGGTCAAAATGACCAGGAACGCCAAGATCACGTTGATCAAATTGAACAGCGTGCAGAGGTTCTCGATGATGAGCTCTTTGACCGACTTGGTCTTGAGCTCCATGTTGCGGTTGATCTTACCGGCGGCGATGCGCTCCTCGACCTCGGCGGTCGAGAGTCCGCGCTCGATATCCGTTGCTGCCATACCACGTCCCATCACGTCGCGTCGGTATAAGAAAAACCGCCCGGACCATGCGAGGTTCGGACGGTCTTACGTTCGATGGTGCCCCATGTTGGATTCGAACCAACGGCCTTCTGCTCCGGAGGCAGACGCTCTAATCCCCTGAGCTAATAGGGCCAACGTTTGGCATTATACCCAAGTGCACCACGGGCTATCAAAATAAAAGAAAAAGCTTTGCAATTCCGAGGAAGACGCGGCGCAACGACCCACTTTAGAAGGCAAAAGCGAGTCAGATAGTATAAACTCTCATGCACCATATATACACGGCTCGCGATGCGGGCCGTTTTTGCAAAAGTTATCCATCGAGGTGAGAGGCACACCATGATTGCAATTTTAAAGCAGAGCGCCAGCGACGAGGCCGTCAGCCATATCGTCAGCTGGATTGAGAAAAAGGGTCTGAAGACCGATGTCTCGCGCGGCGAGAATGAGACGATCATCGGCCTGGTAGGCGATACGACCAAGATCGACCCGTTCCTGCTCGAGTCCATGGATGTCGTCGAGCGCGTGCAGCGCGTCTCCGAGCCGTTCAAGCGCGCCAACCGTAAATTCCACCCCGAGGACTCCGTCATCGACTGCGGCCACGGCGTCAAGATCGGCGGCGACCAGTTCCAGGTCATCGCCGGCCCGTGCTCCGTCGAGGGCGAGAACCTCATCCGCATCGCCCGCCGCGTGAAGGCCGCCGGTGCCACGATGCTGCGCGGCGGTGCCTACAAGCCCCGCACCTCCCCCTACGCCTACCAGGGCATGGGTCCCGCCGGCCTCGACCTGCTGTGCGAGGCGTCTGCCGAGCTCGACATGCCAATCGTCACCGAGATCATGGACCCACGCGACGTGCAAGTCTTCCTGAACAAGAAGATCGACGTCATGCAGATCGGCGCCCGCAACGCCCAGAACTTCCCCCTACTCAAAGAGGTCGGCAAGACCAAGACCCCGGTCCTGCTCAAGCGCGGTATGTCCGGCACGATCGACGAGCTGCTCATGGCTGCCGAGTACATCATGAGCGAGGGCAACGACAACGTCATCCTGTGCGAGCGCGGCATCCGCACCTTCGAGACCCGCACCCGCAACACCTTCGACCTTAACGCCGTGCCGGTGCTGCACCACCTGTCGCACCTGCCTGTCGTCGCCGACCCCAGCCACGCCACCGGCTACACCCGCTACGTTGAGCCCATGGCGCTCGCCGCGACCGCCTGCGGTGCCAACGGCCTGGAGATCGAGGTCCACGACGAGCCGAGCCGCGCCTGGTCCGACGGGGCCCAGGCCCTCACCCCCGATCAGTTCGACGACGCCATGCGCCGCATCCGAGCCATCCGCGAGGTTGTCTGCCAAGAGACCATGGAGTAGCCCATGGGTACGGTGAGAAACGCGCGCGTTAACCAGGGCGGCCCCAAGTGCGCCGGCATCGTCGGCCTTGGCCTCATCGGCGGCAGTTTTGCCCGCGGCTATGCGCAGGCGGGCGTCCGCGTGCTGGCCTGGGACCCCGATGACGATGTCATGACGGCCGCCAGCATGGGCACTGTCGCCGGAGAGCTCAACGACAAGACACTCGGCGAATGCGACATCATCGTCCTTGCCTGCTATCCCGAGGCATGCATCGAGTGGCTCAAGGCGCACGCCCAGGCGCTCGCCGACGCCACCGACATCGACGCCATCATGGGTCCCGTGGTGATCGACACCGTGGGCGTCAAGGGCATTGTGTGCGAGCGCGCCTTTGAGCTTGCCCGCGAGCACGGCTTTTACTTTGTGGGCGCGCACCCCATGGCGGGCACGCAGTACTCGGGCTATGCGCACTCCCGCGCCGACCTGTTCCAGGGCGCGCCACTCGTGCTCGTGCCGCCCGCGGTGGACGATGCGCTCAAGCTGGAGCTTTTGGGCCAGGTGCGCGAGATGGTGCGCCCCTTGGGCTTTGGCAAGTTCAGCGTGACCAGCGCAGCCGAGCACGACCGCGTCATCGCCTTCACGAGCCAGCTTGCGCACGTGGTATCCAACGCCTACGTAAAGAGCCCGACCGCCCAGGTCCACCACGGCTTTTCGGCCGGTAGCTACCGCGATCTCACCCGCGTGGCGCACCTCAACCCGCAAATGTGGTCCGAGCTCATGATCGACGACGCCGATGCGCTCGCCTTCGAGATCGACCATCTGATCGAGTCGCTTGGCGCCTACAGCCGTGCGCTCAAGGACCGCGACCAGCGCTATCTGGAGAATCTCCTTGCCGAGGGCGACCGCATTAAGCGCGCGCTCGACGACGAGGCCTCCCACTAGACCACCTATCACGCCAGGTCGAAAGGACCGAAGCTTATGGCGATTACCATCGATATCGACACCGCACGCCCCTACCAGGTGCATGTAGGCACGTTTTTGCTGGAGCAGGCGGGACCGCTCGTGCGCGCCACTGCCGGCGGCACCAAGGCCGTCATCGTGACGGACACCAACGTGGGCCCGCTCTACCAAATGCCAGTTAAGCAGAGTCTGGAGGCATCAGGCTACGAGGTGAGCATCTGCACCTTCGAGGCCGGCGAGGCCCATAAGCGCGCCGAGACCTATGTTGCCATTTTGGAGTTTGTGGCCGAGCACGAGCTTTCGCGCTCCGGCGTGATCGTGGCGCTCGGCGGCGGCGTCGTGGGCGACGTGGCCGGCTTTGTGGCCGCCACCTACATGCGTGGCTGCAAGTTTGTGCAGATCCCCACGAGCCTGCTCGCCATGGTGGACTCGTCGGTGGGCGGCAAGACGGCCATCGACCTGGCCGCCGGCAAAAATCTCGCCGGTGCCTTTTGGCAGCCGAGCGTGGTTATCGCCGACGTGGGATGCCTTGCCACCCTAACGCCTGAGCAGTTCGCCGACGGCTGCGGCGAGGTCGTCAAGCACGCCGTGATCGCCGACCCGGAGCTTTTCGCCGAGCTGGAGAAGGCCCCGCTCACGCTGGAGCTGCTCAACCGCGATGTGGCCCGCGTAGCGCTCATCATCGCCCGCAATATCGACATCAAGCGCGCCGTGGTCGTCGCCGACGAGCGCGAAACCAACCAGCGCAAGCTCCTCAATTTTGGACACAGCGCCGGACACGCCGTCGAGGCCTGCGAGCACTTTGAGCTCGGACACGGCAACTGCGTGTCGATCGGCATGGGCATCATCACGCGCGCCGCGGCCTCGCACGGCGTCTGCGATGCCGCACTGCCCGGTCGTATTGAGGAACTCTGCGCCCGCCATGGCCTCAAAACCCGCTGCGACCTAGATGCCGATGCCGTCTTTGCCGAGGCGCTCCACGACAAGAAGCGCGCGGGCGACACCATCGACCTGGTGATTCCACACGGCATTGGCCGCTGCAGCATCGACCGCACGCCGCTTTCCACTTTCCATGAACTCATTGCCGAGGGCCTCGGCCAGAAGGGAGACGCATCCGCATGCTAGCCCGCATCACCCCGTCCCCGCTCAAGGGCACCGTTCCCGCCATCGCGTCCAAGTCGATGGCGCATCGCCTCATCATCTGCGCCGCGCTTGCCAACGGCGAGACACACGTCACCTGCAACACCACCTGCGCCGACATCGAGGCTACGGTGCGTTGCCTTACGGCCCTGGGCGCCCGCATCGAGACCGTCGAGGACGGCTTCCAGGTCCACCCCACCATGAAGAGTGTTGAGTTCGGCCTGCTCAAGGCCCTTGCCGGCGGCACGCTCGACTGCGGCGAAAGCGGCTCCACGCTCCGCTTTATGTTGCCCGTCGCCTGCGCGCTGGGCGCAGAAGCAACTTTTGTGGGTCAGGGACGCCTGGGCGCCCGCCCGCTGTCCCCGCTCTCGGACGAGATCATCGCCGCCGGCTGCGACCTACAGGGTCTGGGCGGTTTTCCGCTCAAGACGAGCGGACGCATGCGCCCGGGCACCTTTGTGCTGCCGGGCAACGTAAGCTCGCAGTACATCTCGGGCCTGCTGCTGGCAGCCCCGCTGCTGGCCCAGCCCTCCTGCGTACGGGTGACCGGCCTCATTGAAAGCCGCCCCTACATCAACCTGACGATTCAGGCCATGAAGGCCTTTGGCGTCGAGGTCAACGTCGAGCGTATTCCCGCCAGGGACGGCCAGCCCGAGGTCACAAACTTCCGCGTGAGCAGTGGCTCGTATCGCACGCCCGGCAGCGTTGCTGTCGAAGGCGACTGGTCCAACGCTGCCTTTTGGCTGTGTGCCGGCGCCATCGGCACCGACCCCATCACCGTCGAGGGCGTGTCACTTAGCTCGGCCCAGGGCGACCGCAACGTGCTTGCCGCGCTTTCGCGCTTTGGCGCCCGCATCGTGCGCTCCACCAACGCCGCCACCGTGCAGTCCGACAAGCTCGCCGGCTTTGAGATGAGTGCCCACGACATCCCCGACCTGGTGCCCGTTATCTCGGCCGCGGCATCGCTGGCGCAAGGCCGCACGTTCATCCGCGATTGCGCCCGCCTGCGCATCAAGGAATCCGACCGCCTGGCCACTACCACCCGCGAGCTCACCGCACTGGGCGCACAGGTACGCATTGCCGGTGACGACCTCATCATCAAGGGTGTCGACGCCTTTACTGGCGGCGAGGTTGACTCGCACAACGATCACCGCATCGCCATGATGGCCGCCATCGCCGCGAGCCGCGCCACCGGCGAGGTCGTGATCCACGGCGCCGAGGCCGTCAACAAGTCCTATCCCGATTTCTTCGACCACTACCGCCTGCTGGGCGGCAAGGTCACACTCGAGGAGGAATAGCATGGCCTCGACCTTTGGCAACGTCTTGCACTTAAGCATCTTCGGTCAATCGCACTCCCCCGCTATCGGCTGCTCGCTCGATGGCATCCCGGCGGGCATCTCCGTGGACCAGGAGAAGCTGCAGGCCTTCCTCGACCGTCGCGCCCCCGGTCGCGACGAGACCGCGACCAAACGACGCGAGGCTGACGCAGCCCACATCATCGCCGGTGTTGTCGATGAACATACCACCGGCGCGCCCATCGCCGCGATTATCGAGAACACCAACACGCGCTCCAAGGATTACTCCGAGCTGCGCAGCAAGCCCCGTCCGGGACATGCCGATTACCCGGCGCGTGTGAAGTATCACAACATGCACGATGTCGCTGGTGGCGGGCATTTCTCCGGCCGCCTAACGGCACCCTTATGCATCGCCGGCGGCATTGCGCTGCAGGCACTCGAGGCCCGCGGCATTCAGATCATGGCGCACGTCGCGCAGATCGGCGGCATCTCCGACCTGCCGATGGACGATATGGTCTATCGCGAGGCCGACCGCAAGGCGATTCTTACGAACGACCTGCCGTGCATTGACGCCGCCGCAGCCGGCCGAATGCGTGAGGAAATCCTAGCCGCGCGCGACGAACTCGACAGTATCGGCGGCATCGTGGAGTGCGGCATTTACGGGCTTCCCGCGGGCATCGGCGACCCCATGTTCGACGGCATCGAGAACCGCATCGCGCAAATCGCGTTTGGCATTCCCGCCGTAAAGGGCGTGGAGTTTGGCATGGGCTTTGCCGTGGCCGCCATGCGCGGCAGCGAGAACAACGACCCGTATCGCATCGATGCAGAGACCGGCGGGATTGCGGTCGAGTCCAACAACGCCGGCGGCATTCTGGGCGGCATCTCCACCGGCGCGCCCGTCATGTGGCGCATGGCCGTAAAGCCGACGCCCTCCATTGGCCGCGAGCAGCAGACCGTAGACATGGACGCTATGGAAAATGCCGAGCTCTCGGTCCACGGCCGTCACGATCCCTGCATCGTCCCTCGAGCCGTCCCCGTTGCCGAAGCAGCCGCGGCGCTCGCCATCTGGGACGCCCTCCTCGAGGACGCCGCCCAGCTCTAAAAATCTCTGGGGGCCAACTCCGGCCCCCACGCCCACCCAGTGATTTTTCTGGGACGGGGATTAAAAAATCACTGGGTACACAATGATTTTTTAATCCCCGTCCTAGAAAAATCACCGACACGTGAAAGGGGTCCCTATGGACCTTGCTGACATCCGCCAGGCCATCGATGGCATTGACACCACCCTGCTCAATAGCTTTGTCGAGCGCATGGACATTGCCACCGAGGTCGCCAAGTCAAAAATCGAGATGGGCAAGGCCGTCTTCGACCCCGCCCGCGAGCGCTCCAAACTCAACAACCTCGCCAGTCGCGCGCCCGAGCGCTACGAGGCGCAGACCATCACCCTGTTCCGTCTCCTCATGAGCATGAGCAAGGCCGAGCAGCAGCGCTACATCAACGAACTCAAGGGCATCACTGTCTCGCAAAAGGCCCACGCCACGGCTGCAGCCTCCGACACGCCCTTCCCTCAAACTGCCACCGTCGCTTGTCAGGGCGTTGAGGGCGCTTACAGTCAAATCGCCGCGTGCAAGCTCTTCGACGTGCCCGACATCGCGTTTTTCGAGACCTTCGAAGGCGTTATGCGCGCTGTGCGCGACGGCTTCTGCGAGTTTGGCGTGCTGCCCATCGAGAACTCCACCGCCGGCTCGGTCAACGCCGTCTACGACCTGCTCGCCCAGTTCGACTTTCACATCGTGCGCTCGCTTCGCCTCAAGATCGACCACAACTTGCTCGTCAAGCCCGGCACCAAGCTCGCGGACATACGCGAGGTCTACAGCCACGGTCAGGCCATCGCGCAGTGCGCTAGCTTTATCGAGTCCCACGACCTGCACGCCACCAAGTACCCCAACACCGCCATGTCGGCCGAGATGGTCGCCAGCTCCGGGCGCACCGATGTTGCCGCCATCGCATCGCGCAGCTGCGCGGCACTCTATGGCCTGGAGGTGCTGGAGTCCAACATCCAGGACTCAGACAACAACTACACACGCTTTGTCGTCATCAGCCGCGAGCCACGCGTCTATCCCGGCGCTAATCGCACCTCGCTCATGATCACCACGGCCAACGAGCCGGGTGCCCTCTATCGCGTGCTCGAGCGCTTCTACGCACTCAATATCAACCTCATCAAGCTCGAGAGCCGCCCCATCCCCGGTCGCGACTTTGAGTTTATGTTCTACTTTGACCTGGACTGTCCCTTTGGCAGCAAGGCCCTCGACGACCTGCTCGATTCGATCGACGACGTGTGCGAGAGCTTCACCTACTTTGGCAGCTACACGGAGGTGCTCTAGATGACCGATACTGCCGCAACCCGCCCCTACGGCGTGCTGGGCCGCGTACTGGGCCACAGCTACACCCCGACCATCTACAAAGAGCTCGCGGGGCTCGACTACGTGCGATTTGAGCGCGAGCCCGAGGACCTTGCGGCCTTTATGACCGGCGACGAGTGGGAGGGCACCAACGTGACCATCCCCTACAAGCGCGCCGTCATGGACTACCTGGACGAACTGAGCCCGCTCGCCGAGCGCATGGGCAACGTCAACACCATCACGCGCCTGCCCGACGGCCGCCTGCGCGGCGACAATACTGACTATTTCGGTTTTCAGCGCCTGGTCGAGGAGCTGGGGGTTGAGGTTACCGGCAAGAAGGTTCTCGTGCTCGGAGCCACCGGCGGCGCCGGCACCACGGCAAGTGTGGTGCTGGGAGATCTGGGCGCCATCGTTGTGCCCGTGGGCCGCACGAGCGAGGTCAACTACGGCAACATCGCGCAGCAATCCGACGCCGCCCTGCTCGTCAACTGCACGCCTGCCGGCATGTTCCCCCACTGCCCCGATGCGCCCTGCACGCTCGAAGGACTTGACGTGCTCGAGGGCGTCATCGACATCGTTTACAACCCCGCCCGCACGGGCCTGATGCTCGAGGCCGAGCGCCGCGGCATCCCCTGCATCGGCGGCCTGCTGATGCTCGTGGCCCAAGCGGCACAGGCCGTCGAGCGCTATACCGGCCAGGTCACCCCGCGCGAGCGCATCCTGGACGTAACGGAGCGCTTGTCACACCGCGAACAGAACATCGCCCTGATCGGCATGCCGGGTTCGGGCAAGACCCGCGTGGGCGAGCAGATCGCCCTGCTCACGGGTCGCGAGCACATCGACCTGGACCGCGCCCTCGAGGAACGCCTCGGCATGCCCTGCGCCGACTTTATCGTCGAGCGCGGCGAGGCAACCTTCCGCGAGCAGGAGACGGCGGCGCTGGCCGACATCTCCAAGCGCAGCGGCCTGGTGCTCTCAACCGGCGGCGGCATAGTCACGCGTGACGAGAACTATCCGCTGCTGCACCAGAACAGCCAAATCGTGATGCTCAGCCGCAAACTCGAAGAGCTCGCCCACAAGGGCCGCCCCATCACCGCCCGCGACGGCATCGAAAAGCTGGCGGAACAGCGCATGCCGCGCTACCGCGCCTGGGCCGACTACATCATCGACTCACGCGACTGCGCCGCCAACACCGCC
>CABUTN010000015.1 GCA_902494565.1 uncultured Collinsella sp.
CCTTCATCTTCTTGACGGCCTCGAGGACCTCGGGGGTGGTGCCGGACTCGGAGGCGGTGAGCACGACGGACTTCTCGGTCATGCGCTTGTGGCCCATGACGTTCCACTCGGCGGCGTGGATCAGGTAGACCTCGAGGTCGCGGTCGCCGAACTTGTTCATGAGGTACTCGAGCTGCATGAGCTCGTCCCAGGTGCCGCCGACGCCCATCAGGAACACGGCGTCGTAGCCCTCGTCGGCGACCTTGTCGGCGAGCGCGGTCATCTTCTTGCCGGTCTCGTAGAGCGCCTTGCCGTCCTCGAGGTAGCCCTCCTGGTCGAAATGCATGATCTCGATCTTCTCGGTTTCCTTCATTTTTCTCTCCTTTCTGGGGTTGTTTCCACATCCCCCATGCCAACGGGCATCAAAACCCGCTTACATTCCGTAACACTCAGCCGCTTTGGCCTTAAGCGCATTGACTGACTCTTCGTAGCCCTCCGCCTTGACCTCCATTTGCTTGGAGACAGCATCGAGATACGGGTGAACGTCCCATGACTTCAGACGCTCGGCGATTATTGCCGCAATCGTCTGGAAGAACACGAGATTGGGAATTGCACTGAGCAGCGGAGCCACCTGAGGCACCACAACCTCGTGAGCCCTACCCTTGGGATGGGCCGTGAGCAGCACCGTTTTTGCCGTAACGTTCGATAGCGCATCGACGATATTCGCAAGACGCTCCGACCCCTGCGGATCGTCGACAATAAACACCAGGTAGCCTGGGGTTATCTGCATCTCGGGACCGTGGACGAACTCCTCGCCCTCGTGATGCATGGCAGGAATCTTGATGGTCTCGCTCAGTTTGAGCGCCGCCTCCTCGGCAACACCGTAGTTGGGGCCGTTGCCGACGACCATAGCGGGCGTGTGCTCAGAAAGCTCGAGCATGTGGTCTTGGACATATGCCTCGGCGGTCTCGCACATCACGGCATTGGCCTGGATAGCCTCGCGCAGGTCGTCAAGACGCTGGGCAACGCCCTTGGCGTCAATCGTTCCGCGCGCCTGACCACCGTAAATACCAAAGAGCACCAGGTACTCAACGAGAACCTCGACGCCCAGAGTCACAAAGTCCACCGACTCGACGCCCACACCGTAGTCAAGAACGATGTCAGCGTGTTCCTTGATGGGTGCCTCGACGTTTGCCGTGAGCGCAACTGCAGCCATATCGTGTGCACGCATGTAATCGAGCGCCGCAATCGTATTGGTCGAATAGCCACTCTGCGAGACGGCGATGTTAAGCGCATGCTGTGGATAGGTGTGTTCAAAATCGACGAAGGCCTCGGGCGTCACAACGGACACCTGCATTTGCAGGGCATCTTGCAGGTAATCGCGGGCGCAATCGGCGGCATGGCGCGACGAACCCGAAGCAACGATGCGCAGTGCGTCAAAAGAACCGGACTGGAAAATATCAACGAGCTGCACTACTAGCTTAGACGAACGCTCGAGGTTCTCTCCCATACGCACATGGGCAAGCTGAACGTAATCGAGCATCTTCATCGTCTCACCTCGTAACAAATCATAAGTATTTGATACCAATCACAGTTACAGGTTACGACTTTTTGATACCTCTTTGTCGATTAATTTATCCCCTTCGGCGAACGGTCGATTTTGAGCCATGTAAGGTTGTATATACAGTCGGTCAAATTGCCCAAACAGACCGGCTGTTACCGCGCGTAATGCAAAGCACCAGCTAATACGTATAGGTGTAGCCGCCCGCATCGCCACGATTGAAGGACTTTACATACTCGATAGCCTGACCGCTCGCGTCATAGCTCACGCATTCCAAAAGCAAAACAAGATCCCCTTGTTCCAAGCCAAGCAAGCCCGCGTCGCGTGCCCCCACCGCCTCGATATCGAGCTTCTCCTGCGCCATGACCGGCTTTCGGCCCAACATCTCATAGGTCTCGTACAAACTGAAGACCGACACGTCAATATTTTCGATTGTGGGAAACAGCAGGCACGGAATGAACGCCATCTCAATCGATACGGGATCGCCGTTGACGCAGTTCAAACGCCGAATCGAATACAGCAAATCGTCCTCGGCAATGCCAAACAGGTTGGCATAATATGGGCCCGCATAACGCTTGGAACGCGCGAGGATGCGGACGGACGGCTCGCCGCCCGAAGCACGAACCGACTCGCGAAAGCCTCCTGTTCGCTCGTAGGCAACGGGCACTTTCTGCGCCACAAACGCGCCCTTTCCGCGGACACGTCGAATCTGCCCGCGCCGAACCAGTTCATCGACAGCACTTCGAATGGTCAAGCGTGTCGTACCAAATTCCTCGGCGAGGTCTTTTTCGGACGGAATCATGGAACCCGTAGGATATATGCCACGCTCGATACGCTCCTCGACGCGGCGTCGAATGCGCATATAAACCGGGGTGGCATCTACTGTTTCAGCCATTGTTCACCTGCCACGCTCCTCATGCCGTTCTTTTCGCCGTTATCGGCAAAGCGGAACTTTGTGGGCAAAATCACCGATTTGCAATGCTCCACAAAACGCATGTCCTTATCAAATTCGATCGTGCTCTCATAGAACACCGGCGTTCCCTCTTCTTGCTGGAGCAGCTCGGCCTCTTCGACGTTCAAACGCGAGATGGAGATATGCTCACGTCCATGCTCAACACGCACGCCACCTTCTTTGAGCAAGACATCGTAAAGGCTCTCACACTCAAAATCGTGCTCGGGAAGCGATGGGCACAGGGACAGGTTAACGTGAGCTGTCTCGATTGACGCCGGCTCGCCCTCGATAAGTCGAACGCGCTGCATGCGGAGCAAAGGAGCGCCTACAGCCACCCCAAGCTTGTCGGCAGGCGCCTCATCCGCCTCGATGGTCCCGGTGGAAACCAGACGAGAAGAGGGATGCAGGCCGGCAGTCCGCACAGCATCGGAGAAGTTATACGTTTCCTGGAAGATATTCAGCGGCTTGGGAGGACACACATACGTACCCGATCCGCGACGGCTCTCGAGCGTTCCACACGAGATGAGCCGCGTGATACCGGCACGCAACGCCGTACGCGAAACGCCAATCTCTTCGCACAGCACGCGCTCGGCCGGCAGGCGATCGCCGCTGGCAAGCTGATGGTGCTGGATATACCAAAGAATTCCCTCAACAGCACGATCTTTGGGGGGAATTGCATAAGATTCGCCTGCCATTGCACAGACTCCTCATTCAGAAACGTATGCCGCCAAAATTAGGCCAGCCCTCCCATGGCATCAAATTCGGCCTTGATCTTCTCGGCGACATTCCGATACGACTTATATAGGCTTGAATCGCGTTTGACTTCGTCGGTCATAACGGGAATCTCTAATTTGGAAACCTCGTCTTTTCCCGTCTGAACCGCCACAACAACGCCCATACCAAGACACATATTACGCTTGGCAGCGTTTATTTTCGCCGCCTTGGCAGGATTTGCCAGGATACGCTGGGCAAATTCCTGTTTTGAAGCCACTTCCTCGGCCTCCGGATCGCCCGCCTCGGCTACTTCGCACTGCAGCACGTCCGCATAGTCAAAAATCTTCGGCTCGCCACCGCGTTGATGCACAGCCCACTTGCGATGCGTGGCATCCTGGTAGATAGCCGGCAAAAATGTAAACCGCGGCGGGTCCAAAATCGTATCCGTGATGGTAAACACATCGGGATCAAAGGCATCCTGCGGGTTTTTCTTCTTGAACAGCCCCATATCAGCCTCCCGTACCAGCATTAAACAACTCATGCTGAATATAGCACCAATTTCAAGCTCATGCTGTAGCGTGTCGGTGCGTGGCATCTATAGCTCGCTCAGCGGGGTAATACGGGCGAGGGCCGGTGCGCCTGCTTTGTTTTGAGAAGTGGGCTTCGCGAACTTCTCAAAACAAAGCAGGCGCCCCGGCCCTGGCGATGTAACCCTGGCTGACCATAGTTGGATGCACGGTCCGCAAGGCAGCGTGAGCAAAGTCCCTATTACATTAAAAAGAATCAGCCCCCGCATATCGAAACGGTCGAGAAGGCCTGCTCCGGGCGGGTTGCCTTGCTCCGGGAAGTTCGCGAAGCCCACTTCCCGGAGCAAGGCAACCCCGCCGGGCAAGACCCCAGCGCGAGACCGTCCAGCACAAGCGCTCCCCGAGCAACCGCTCGCCGCTGGTTGCACAAAAGTCAGCGAGCGGGTTCCAGGTGCCCCATCTCGCCGTGAAAGAGGAGCGACGCGTACTTTATGTACGCGAGCGACGGTTTGAACGGCGAGATGGGGTGCCTGGGACCCGCGCAGCGTCGAGCCATTACGCGGTTTGGTAAAACCGCGTAACTTAGTTATTCGTTGTCGCCCGCGGTCATCTGCGTTGCGGAAAGCGCGCCGTCGGCTGCTGTTGCGGCTGCGGCGTCGGGCCAGACCCAGTCAGTGAAGGCCGGGTGATCGACGCCCTCGTCGCACGCGAACTCAAAGGCCTCGGTGCGGAAGGCCTCCCACTCGTCAATCTGCTCGGCAAACTTGCCGGCGTCGACCATGCGCAGCACGTCGGTGGCAAGCGCCCAGCGGTCCATGTTGTTCAGACGCAGCATGTCGAACGGCGTGGTCGTGGAGCCCTTCTCCTCGTAGCCGTGGACACGGAAGGCGTCGTGGCCGGGGCGGTTCCAAATCAGACGGCGGATCGTGCCGGCATAGGCGTGGAATGCGAAGAGCACGGGCTTCTCGCCGCAACCGAACAGCTCAGCCCAGCGCTCATCGCTGATGGCCCGGTCGTTCTCGCAGACGTTCTGGATCTTGAGCAGATCGACCACGTTGACGAACCACACCTTAATGCCTAGCTCGCGCAGCATATCGGTTGCAGCCAGAGCCTCGAGCGTCGGTACGTCACCGCACGTGGCGACCACGACGTCGGCCTCGGCGAGCGAGTCGGCAGTCGATGCCCACTCCCAAATCGCGACACCCTCGGCGAGCTCGGACTTGGCCTCGTCGACCGTCTGGAAGGTGGGGGCGGGCTGCTTGCCACAGAAGATGGCGTTGACGCAGTCGGTGGACTGGTAGACACGCTCGGCCACAGCGAGAGCCATATTGGCGTCGGCCGGATAGTAGGCATTCACGATATGCGTATCGTTGGCCTTGTTGAGCAGCAGGTCGATAAAGCCGGGATCCTGGTGCGAGAAGCCGTTGTGGTCCTGACGCCACACGTGGCTCGACAGCAAAATGTTGAGGCCGCTGATGGGAGCACGCCACGGAATCTCGCGCTTGGTGGCCTCGAGCCACTTGCAGTGCTGGTTGACCATGGAATCGACCACGTGGACAAAGCTCTCGTAGGAGCTCCACACGCCGGAGCGTCCGGTGAGCACGTAGGCTTCGAGGAAACCCTCACATTGGTGCTCGGACAGTTGCTCGACAACCTTGCCGGAGCCGGCCAGCAGCTCGTCGTTGGCCTCGTCCTCGTAGAATCCGGCATCCCACTGCTTCTTGGTCACCTTGTAGGCAGCCTGTAGGCGGTTGGACGCGGTCTCGTCGGGACCGAAGATGCGGAAGTCGTCCATGTTCTTGGCCAGGACGTCGGCGGTGTACTCACCAAAGACACGGGCGGCCTCGGTGGAGCCCCAGCCGTGACCCTTGCTTGCGACGGGGATCTCGTGGGCGTGGACATCGGGCAGCTCGAGCTCGCGGCGCACCTTGCCGCCGTTTGCATTGGGGTTGGCGCCGATGCGCAGCTCGCCGGTCGGCATAAAGGCCGTCACCTCGGGGCGCACCTGGCCCTCGGGCGTAAAGAGTTCCTCGGGCTTGTAGGAGCGCAGCCACTCGCGAAGCACACGGAAGTGCTCGTGGGTGTCCTTGGCACTCGCCAGCGGCACCTGATGCGCACGCCAGGAGTCCTCGGTCTTCTTGCCGTCGATGTGCTTGGGGCAGGTCCAGCCCTTGGGCGTGCGGAACACGATCATGGGATAGGCCGGGCGGACCACGGTCTCGCCCGCGGCTGCCTGGGCCTGAGCGGTGGCCTTGATGTCGCAAATCTCATCAAAGACCTGCTCAAACAGGGCGGCGAAACGCTCATGGATGCTCACGTGGCTCTCGTCGTCAAAGCCGGCGACAAAGAAGTGCGGCTTGTAGCCCATGCCCTCAAAGAACTTGGTGAGCTCCTCGTCGGACACGCGGGCAAGGATAGTGGGGTTGGCGATCTTGTAGCCGTTGAGGTGCAGGATCGGCAGGACGATACCGTCGGTTGCCGGGTTCACGAGCTTGTTGGACTGCCAAGAGGTCGCGAGCGGACCGGTCTCGGACTCGCCGTCGCCCACCACGGCCACGGCCAGCAGGCTCGGGTTGTCCATGACGGCGCCGTAGGCGTGGCTGAGCGTGTAGCCGAGCTCGCCGCCCTCGTGGATGGAGCCGGGCGTTTCGGGCGCAAAGTGGCTCGGGATGCCACCGGGATAAGAGAACTGGCGGAAGAACTTCTGCAGGCCAGCCTCGTCATTGGTGATGTCGGGGCGGATCTCACGGTAGGTGCCATCGAGCAGCGACTGGGCAGTACCGGCAGGGCCACCGTGGCCCGGGCCCATCAGAAAGATGGCGTTCTGGTTGTGATCGGCAATGAGGCGGTTGACGTGGCCGAACAGGAAGTTAATGCCGGGCGTGGTGCCCCAGTGACCGACCAGGCGGTGCTTAACGTCCGGACGACCAAAGTCGCGCACCTCACCGGTTTTCTCGTCAACAAAGTCGGGGCGCATCAGCGGGTTGGAGCGAAGGTAAATCTGGCCGACGGACAGGTAGTTCGATACGCGCCAATACAGGTCGACGCCCTCGAGCTCGGAAGCCGGCACCTCGTGGCCCAGCTTTTGCCACGGCGTTCCCAGAGTTTTAGCCATTGTTTATGTCCCTTCGCTGTATGGTCACCCTCCAATACGGCAACCTTTCGTTGGGACTAGTATATTTGCTAAAACGTTTTATCATGGTGAAAAAACGTTTTACCATCCTGATTTGCCATGTTGACAGGCAGAAGCAGACATTCACCTGCGACATTGCCTGTCACAGGTGCTCCACATTCAGCCCCTGCAAATTGATAAACGTGTTTAGTTATGTTTAGTGAGCTCGAGCACGCTGTCCTTAACGATAAGCGCCGGCTCCAGAACGACCTCTTCGGCACGTCTACCGCCCCTGCCGGCAAGACGCTTGGACATGCAGCCAAAAGCATGCTCCGCAAGGACACCAGGATCCTGCTCGATCGCGGTCAGCGCCGGCTCAAAGAGAACGTCGGCCGCCGAGTTGTCATAGCTCACCACCGAGATATCGTCCGGGATGCCCTCACCCATCTCGTGCAGGCGCTTGAGCAAACCGAGGGCAATGTTATCCGAGCTTGCGAACACGGCGGTGGCGTCGGTTGCGAGCACCGCCTCCGAGGCCTCGTAGGCACTCGGAATGTAGTACTCGCTCTCAAACTCCAAACGCGCGTCAATCGGCAGGCCAACCTCGCGCAGCGCGCGCTCATAGCCGGCAAGTCGCTTGCGGCCCGTATTGGAACGGCGCGCGTTAACCAAGCAGGCAATACGACGGTGGCCTTGCTCGATCAAGTAGTGGGTAGCCATGTAGCCACCCATCTCGTGGTCGAACATCACCTTGTCGCACTCGAGTCCCTCAATGGCACGGTCGACCATAACAGCCGGGATAGGTAGATGGCTGACCTCTTCGCGCAGGGCGCGGTCGTCGGAGAACTCGTCGCCTACGACCAGGAAGACGCCATCAACGCCGCGCGTCACCAGCTGGCGCAGCAGCTCCAGATCGTCATCGGCGCTTCCGCCCGAGCTGGTAATGAAGAGCGCATAGCCGTCCTCGCGGCAGCGCTTTTCCAGGCTACCGGCGAGCGAGGCAAAAAAGCGGCTCTCGATGTTAGGGACGATAAGGCCCAGGGTGCGCGACTCGCGCATGACCAGGCTGCGCGCGATCTGGTTAGGAACATAGTGGTTGCGCGCCGCGACCTCTTTGATGAGCTTGCGGTTTTCTTCCGAGATGCGACAGGGCCGATTATTGAGCACAAGCGAGACCGACGAGGGGGAAAGCCCCACCTCCTGGGCGATCTGCTTGAGGGTGACTTTGTTGGCCATCTCGCTCCTTCCGGGTTTACGCGCAATCTCTTGAAAGTATAGCGACTACCCCTCTACCTCGGTGATAAACACTTTACCAATCCGGTAGACGGCTGTTTTATCGCCGCCAGCGCACCAAATCCGTCCGGGTGGGGTATATTGCAATCGATTGATGACAACGACCACCAAAAGGCGGATATTCGTATGCACGAGAACGACTTTTTTAACGAGGACCTGCTGTGCGCGCTTGCTGGCGTTGCCGGCGAGGACAACGTACTGATGAGCGAGCCCATGCGCGAGCACACCACGTTTAAGATCGGCGGCCCGGCCGACGTCTTTGTCACGCCCGATACCGAGCAGGGCCTCGTCGCCACGCTCGATACCTGCTATCGCTGCGATCTGCCCCTCACCATCGTGGGCAACGGCTCCGACCTACTCGTCGGCGACAAGGGCATCCGCGGCGTCGTCGTGGCGCTGGGCGAAGGCCTCTCCGACATTACGATCGACGGCACGCACGTCACGGCGGCAGCCGGCGCGCTGCTTTCCGATGTCGCAGCCGCGGCAGCCGAGGCCGGTCTCACCGGCATGGAGCCCATCTCGGGCATCCCCGGATCGGTCGGCGGCGCCTGCTACATGAACGCCGGTGCCTACGGTGCCTGCATGGCCGATGTGCTGGAGTCCGTGCGCGTCTACAAACCCGCTCGCCAGCTCGACGACGGCACCCGCGGCAGCGGCAATATCATCGAGTTCGATGTCGACGAGCTCAACCTGGGTTATCGAAAGAGCCGCATCGCCGATGACGGCTTTATCGTGCTTTCGGCCACCTTCAATCTCGCCCCGGGCAACGCCGCGATGATCAAGGCCGACATGGACGACTACCGCCAGCGCCGCGAGGACAAGCAGCCGCTCGACATGCCGAGCGCCGGCTCCACTTTCAAGCGCCCCAAGGGTTACTTTGCCGGCAAACTCATCATGGATGCCGGCCTGCGAGGACACGCCGTTGGCGGCGCGCAGGTGAGCGAGAAGCACTGCGGCTTCATCGTCAACGCCGACCACGCCACCGCCGCCGATGTCGACGAACTCATCCGCCACATCCAGGCAACCGTCAAAGACCAATTCAACGTAGACCTAGAACCCGAAGTCCACCGAGTCGGCGAATTCCTCTAAAAAAGAAGGCCCCGAAAGGGGCCTTCGCCATATTTATTCAGATAACCCAGTCCGGTGCGTCGCGCCCCGAACCCGAGAGGGCCGCGTGCCCGCCCGCAATATATTTGATTGATCGCGAGTTCCGCACGCAAAGAAGGCCACTTAATGTGGCCTTCGTCTTGCGCAGGACTGCCCGAGCAGGCAATCAAATATATTGCGGGCGGGCACGCGGCCCAGTCGGCTTTACGACAGCGCAATACCGCCAAGCCAGCCCCAGCGCACGCCAGAGCCAGTACCATAAAAGCTAATGAACGAATCGAGCGACTTCGATGTAATGGCACCCTCGTTGCTCATAACGATGCCGCCGCCAACGTAGATACCCACATGACCGTAGATAAGGCCCGGAGCACCCGTGCCGCTGTGCGAGGAATCGGCCACGATCATGCCCACCTGCAGCGCCGAGCGGTCGGAGCTATAGCACCAGGCGTTAAACATGTCGCACGCATTGCCTCCAAAGTAGCCAACGCCGGCGTTACGGAAGACATTGGTGACCCACGCCGCGCACCAGTTCTGACCCGGCGAAGGCGTGGAGTAGCACGCGTTGACGACAGCCTGCTGCTTGCCCGAGCCGGCATTCTGCTGCGGAGTTCCGGGCGCGTACGATCCACCACCCGAGCTCGAACCACCCGAGTAGGAATTGTTCTTGTTCGCGGCAGCCGCGGCAGCGGCAGCCTTCCTAGCGGCCTCCTCAGCCTGGGCAGCAGCGAGGATCTCGGAATCGCGCTGAGCCATGAGCTCCTTGACGTCGTCGGAAAGACCGTTCAGCACGGTCTGGACTTCTTGCTGCTTGGCCTGCATGTCCTGCATCTGGGCAGTCTGCTGGTCCTTGAGCTTCTCTAAGTCGGCCTTCTGCGACTCGAGCTCGGTCTTTTGCGCATCGAGCTCTTCCTGGATGGTCTGAATGTCCTCGATGGCGTCGCGGTCGCTCTTGTTGATCTTCTCAACGTAATGCGCGTTGGCGACGAGTTCCTCAAACGAGCCAGAGGCCAGCAGCAGCGACAGGATGTTCGTGCCGCCGGACTTGTAGCTGGCGGCCACGCGATCGGAAAGGTCGTTGCGCTTCTTCTTGAGCTCGGCCTTCTTTTCATCGATCTGGGCCTGCGTGTCGTCAATCTTGCCCTGGACATTCTCGATGTCGTTGAGGGTCTGGGCATTCTTGTTGGCCAGCGCCGCATACTCATTTGCGATGCTGTCGAGCTGGGCCTGAACCTCGTCGAGCTGGGCCTGGGCGGCATTCAGTTTATCGGTGGTTTCTTTGGAAGCCTCCGCCGCATGGGCGCGAGCAGGCAGGCCAAAAAGAACTGCCGCAGAAGCGGCGCCGAACAGGGCCTTGAGGGCAGTGCGGCGCGAGAGCTCCTGGGAAAGGATGGAATCGCTGTTTGGTGACATATGTACTCCGTTACATGCTTATTTATATGTCGCTCAACTCATACATATTAGCGTACATATGGCGCGTCCCAACGATTTCCACGAACGGCAGGAAACTGCAAGGTCAGCGGCTCGTAAGCAAATGCCAAAGATCAGGTTATGCGTACGCAAGCTCTTCTATGAGTACGTTAGCACAATCCTCTGCTTTTCCTACAGCGCACGATTTGGGCGTCCCTGCCTGCGCTATACTCCCCTGAAGAAGTGTTCCTGATTCGATAGGAGACTACATGTCCAAAGCACTCGACCCCAAAGACACCTGCGTCCTCGTTACCGGTGGCGCCGGCTTTATCGGCTCGCACACCGTCGTTCAGCTGCTCGAGGGTGGTTACCAGGTCGTCATCGTCGATGATCTCTCCAACTCCAGCGCCGTCGCCGTCGACCGCGTCAAGACCATCGTGGGCGACGAGGCCGCCAAGAACCTCACCTTCTACGAGGCCAACGTGCTCGACCGCGATGCGATGAACAAGATCTTCGATACCCATCAGATCGACCGCGTCATCCACTTTGCCGGCTTTAAGGCCGTCGGCGAGTCGGTGAGCAAGCCCGTCGAGTACTATCACAACAACATCGAGAACACCCTGGTGCTCATCGACGTCATGCGCAACCATGGCTGCAAGTCCATCATCTTCTCGAGCTCCTCGACCGTCTACGGCGACCCGGACAACCCGCCCGTCACCGAGGAGGATCCTAAGAAGCCCGCGACCAACCCCTATGGTTGGACCAAGTGGATGATCGAGCAGATCCTTATGGACGTCCACACCGCCGACCCCGAGTGGGACGTCGTGCTGCTCCGTTACTTCAACCCCATCGGCGCTCATCCGTCGGGTCTGATCGGCGAGGACCCCAAGGGCATCCCCAACAACCTGGTGCCCTATGTCGCCCAGGTCGCCGTGGGCAAGCTCGAGGCCGTTCAGGTCTTTGGCAACGACTACCCCACCCCCGACGGCACCGGCGTGCGCGACTACATCCACGTGTGCGATCTGGCCTCTGGTCACGTTGCCGCCCTTAACTGGATGAACGGCAAGACCGGCGTCGAGATCTTTAACTTGGGCACCGGCACCGGCACCTCGGTACTCGAGGTCGTCGCCGCCTTCTCCAAGGCTTGTGGCAAGGAGCTGCCCTACGTGATCCGCGAGCGCCGCGCCGGCGACATCGCTGCCAACTGGTGCGATGCCTCCAAGGCCGAGCGCATGATGGGCTGGAAGGCCCAGTACGACATCGCGGACATGTGCCGCGATAGCTGGAACTGGCAGAGCCACAACCCCAACGGCTTCGCCGACGCCGAGTAGCAAAAACCTACATACCGCTCTTGCCCCGATCTCACGTTGTGAGGTCGGGGCTTTTTCATGGCATGTAACCATTCGCCGAAAATCGACCAACTATTTTATCTTGCCTGTACATGTTTAAACAACATGTTTTACAATAGGCGTATCGAATCAGAACATCGGAGGCGGACTGCACACCCATCGGCAGGCCGACCCCACAACAAGAAGGTTGGTGAGCGCATTCATGGAGCGTGCAAGCGGCGTCCTCATGCCCGTCTCATCTCTGCCCGGACCATACGGAATCGGCGGCTTTGGTTGGAATGCCTACGACTTCGTCGATTTTCTCGCCTCGTGCAAACAACATTACTGGCAGATTCTGCCCCTTACGACGACCAGCTATGGCGATTCGCCCTATCAGTCGTTCTCGGCCCGCGCAGGCAACCCCAACTTTATCGACTTTGCCGAGCTTATCGAGGCAGGGTATCTGGAGCAGCGCGATATCGATGGCGTGTACCTGGGTTCTGACCCCAGTAATGTCGACTACGGTGCTATCTTTGGCGGCCGCCGTCAGATTCTCGACCGAGCCGCCGAGCGCTTTGCTGCCGACAAGCCGGCCGATTTCGATGACTTTATCCAGGCCAACGAGGACTGGCTCATCCCCTACAGTGAGTTCATGACCGTCAAAGAGGAGTGCGGTCTCAAGGCGTTTTGGGAGTGGCCCGCGGAGCTTCGCACCCGCGGCGAGGCTTCCGCCAAGGTCTGCGCCGACCATCCGGCGCGTATGCTCTACCACCAGATGACGCAGTACTTCTTCGATCGCCAGTGGAGCCGCCTCAAGGCCTATGCCAACGAGCGCGACATTCTCATCATCGGCGACCTGCCCATCTATGTCTCGCGTGACTCCGTCGAGATGTGGGCGACGCCTGAGCTCTTTAAGATCGACGCCGCCGGCAATCCGGTGAGCGTCGCCGGCACGCCGCCCGACCAGTTCTCGGCCACCGGCCAGTACTGGGGCAACCCCATCTACGACTGGGACGCCATGGAGTCCGACGGCTTCTCCTGGTGGGAGGGCCGCATTCGCGCCGCCCTCGACATGTACGACGTCATCCGCCTGGATCACTTCCGCGGCTTCGAGGCCTATTGGGAGGTGCCGTTCTCCTCACCCGATTCGTCCTACGGTTCGTGGACGCAGGGTCCCGGCCTCAAGTTCTTCAAGACGCTCGAGGAAAAGCTCGGCACGCTGCCCATCATCGCCGAGGACCTGGGCTTCCTCACCCCCGGCGTCATCGACATGCGCGACAACTCGGGCTTCCCCGGCATGAAGATCCTGCAGTTTGCCTTTGAGGGCACCAACTCGTACTACCTGCCGCATAACTACATCGCCAACACCGTCGCCTATGTGGGCACCCACGACAACGAGACGGCGCGCGGTTGGTTTGAGGGAACGGCCACCCCGCGTCAGCGCGAGCAGGCAGCCCTGTACACCCATCAGCAGGCCGGCGAACCCATGGCAGATGCACTCAATCGCACCATCGCCGCCAGCGTGAGTGACACGTGCATCTACACCATGCAAGACCTGCTCAACTTGGGCAACGAGGCGCGCATCAACACCCCTGCCACGCTGGGCGGCAACTGGACCTGGCGCATGCTCGACGGCGCCATCACCCGCGAGCTCGAGCACAAACTCACTGACTGGACCGAGACCTACTTCCGCATCCCGTCGGAAGCCGAAATCGAGCTTCCTCAATAGGAGCTACCGCGCCCGACCCCTCCCCACCGTGCGGACGCGCTTGCTTTTCCCGCGCGAGGCCACCCCAATCCCCTCGCGCGGGCTTCTTATGAATTGCAGACATGAAACAACCCATCACAGGAGAAAACATGCCCCAAATTAACCTCATGGAACTCGCCGAGCAGTCTTTTGGCACCTCGCTCGAGCAGCTCGACGACCGTCGCATTTACAAGCTGCTGGTCAAACTCGTGCAGGAGCGCTCCGCCGCCTGCCCGCTCAACAACGGCAAGAAAAAGCTCTATTACATTTCCGCCGAATTTTTGATCGGCAAGCTGCTCATCAACAACATGATCGACCTCGGCATCTACGACGAGGTTAAGGACCAGCTCACCGCCGCAGGCCACGACCTCAACTAGATCGAGGAGTTCGAGGTCGAGCCGTCGCTCGGCAACGGCGGCCTGGGCCGCCTGGCCGCGTGCTTCCTGGATTCCATCGCCACGCTGGGCTTGACCGGCGATGGCGTGGGCCTCAACTATCACTACGGTCTGTTCCGTCAGCGCTTTGTCGACAACCAGCAGAAGGCCGTCCCCGACGAGTGGCTCGGTGAGCAGGACATCCTAGTCGACGATGACCGCTCCTACACCGTCGAGTTCGGCGATTTTGCCGTTACTTCCAAGCTCGTCAACATCGATGTGCCCGGTTACGGCCAGCCCACCAAGAACCGCCTGCGCCTGTTCGACCTGGCGAGCGTCGACGACGGCCTGGTCCCCGGCAGCTCCATCGACTTCGACAAGACCGAGATCGCCAAGAACCTCACCCTGTTCCTCTACCCCGACGATTCCGACGAGCAGGGCCGCCTGCTTCGCATCTACCAGGAATACTTCATGGTGAGCAACGCCGCCCAGCTCCTGATCGACGAGGCCATCGAGCGCGGCAGCAACCTGCACGATCTGGCCGATTACGCCGTGGTCCAGATTAACGACACGCACCCCACCATGGTCATCCCCGAGCTCATTCGCTTGCTCACCACCGAGCACGGCATCGAGTTTGACGAGGCCGTGACCATCGTACGCTCCATGGTCGCCTACACTAATCACACGATTCTTGCCGAGGCGCTCGAGAAGTGGCCGCTCACCAGCCTGAAGAAGGTCTCCCCTGCCATCGCCGACATTATCGTCAAGCTCGATGAGATCGCAAAGGCCGAGCACGACGACCCGCGCGTTGCCATCATCGACGAATACGACACCGTCCACATGGCCCACATGGACATCCACTTTGGCTTCTCCATCAACGGCGTCGCCGCACTCCACACCAAAATCCTGGAGGACACCGAGCTTCATCCGTTCTACGAGATCTACCCCGAGAAGTTCTCCAATAAGACCAACGGCATCACCTTCCGCCGCTGGATCCAGGGAGCCAACCCCGCGCTTGCCAGCCTGCTCGACGATGTGATCGGTACCGATTGGCGCAGCGCCGGCGACCTGAGCAAGCTCGCCGACTTCGCCGACGATAAGAGCATTCTTGAGCGCTTGGCCGCCACCAAGGCCGAAGCCAAAACCATCATGCGCGAGTTTATGGCGCTCGAACAGGGCGTGACGATCCCCTCCAACGCGATCATCGATGTTCAGGTCAAGCGTATCCACGAGTACAAGCGCCAGCAGATGCTCGCGCTCTACATCATCTGGAAGTACCTCGATATCAAGAACGGCAACAGACCTAAGCACCCCGTCACCATCATCTTTGGCGGCAAAGCGGCGCCTGCCTACACTATCGCGCAGGACATCATCCATCTGATTCTGACGCTGTCGCAGTGGATTGCAAACGACCCCGACGTGGCTCCCTACCTGCAGGTTGTCATGATCGAGAACTACAACGTCACCGCCGCCGAGCGCGTGATCCCCGCCGCTGACATCTCCGAGCAGATCAGCCTGGCCTCCAAGGAGGCGAGCGGCACCTCCAACATGAAGTTCATGCTCAACGGCGCCCTAACCCTGTGCACGCTTGACGGCGCCAACGTGGAGATTGCCGAGCTCGTGGGCGACGAGAACATCTACACCTTTGGTGCCTCGTCCAAACAGGTCGAGCAGCTCTATGCCGACGGCACCTATGACGCCGGCACGCTCTACCGCAAGCCCGGCATCAAACTGCTGGTGGACTTCATCACCAACCCCGCCTTTATGGCGACCGGCAATGCCGAGCGCCTGCAGCGCCTGCACGACGACATTAAGGACAAGGACTGGTTTATGGCCCTGCTCGACATTGAGGAGTACATCCAGACCAAGGAGCGCGTGCTGGCCGACTACGAGGACCAGGACGCCTGGATGCGCAAGGCGCTCATCAATATCGCCAACGCCGGCACCTTCTCGTCTGACCGCACGATTTCCCAGTACAACGACGAGATTTGGCACCTGAGCTAATTTCGTTTCCTTTACCCATCCTCTTGAAAGCGGAGTCGTGGCAACGCGGCTCCGCTTTTTGTGCCCGCACGCTACCCTGTGACCCGACTCGACCGAAGAATCTCGATCTGTAACAGCTACTCGGTAAAAACGGCCCCAGCTGTTACAGATTGAGACATACCGGCCCCTCCCCTTGGGTTTATCTCAATCTGTAACATCTAGCAGCTGAAATTCACCTTTGGTGTTACAGATTTAGATGAAATGGTCAGCTCAGCGGAACTGTCTCGATCTGTAACATCTAACGTCCGAAATCGGCCCTACCCGTTACAGATCGAGACAAACGACCGGTCAGACAATCCCAACACAAAGAAAGGCTCCCCTCTCGCCCAGTGGACGGGAGGGGAGCCTTATATGTGACCGCGGCAAAAGGATGGCAATACCGCAGTCGCCCAAAGGGAGGGCCCGGATGCACCAGGCCTAGATAAGGTTCTTGCCAGAGACCTTATCGAAGAGGTGGGTCGCGTTCTTCTCGAACTTGAACCAGATGGTGTCGCCAGCCTTGAGCGCGCCCTTGGCCTCGAGGTCGACGACGGGGATAATCAGGACAAACTGGCCGTCGGGAGCGGTCACGTGGACATGCTCGGTCGAGCCCATGAGCTCGGTCACCTCGACGGTACCCTGGAGCGCGCCCTCCTCGCCCTTGTCGGCAAGCAGGATCTGCTCGGGACGCACGCCGGCCGTAATCTCCTTCACGTCGCCGCCGTCCCAGTTGAGGGCAAGTTGAGCGCAAGTCTCGGGGGCGAGTGCCACGTTCATATCCTCGGTCTTGACGGTAAAGCCATTGCCCGAGCGCACCAGCTGGGCATCGAAGAAGTTCATCTGCGGCACGCCGATGAAGCCGGCGACGAAGATGTTCGCGGGATGGTTGAAGACCTCCTGCGGCGTGGCGATCTGCTGGACAACGCCGTCCTTCATGACCACGATGCGGTCGCCAAGGGTCATGGCCTCGGTCTGGTCGTGAGTAACGTAGATGAAGGTGCCCTTGATTTCGTGACGTAGCTTAATGAGCTCGGCTCGCATCTGGTTACGCAGCTTGGCGTCCAGGTTGGACAGCGGCTCGTCCATCAGGAAGACCTTGGGGTCTCGCACGATGGCGCGGCCGATGGCGACGCGCTGGCGCTGGCCGCCCGAAAGCGCCTTAGGCTTGCGGTCGAGGTACTCGGTGATACCCAAGATCTCGGCAGCGGAGCGAACCTTGCGGTCGATCTCGTCTTTGGGGACCTTCTTGAGCTCAAGCGTAAACGCCATGTTCTCGTACACCGTCATATTGGGGTACAGAGCATAGCTCTGGAACACCATGGCGATGTCGCGGTCCTTAGGAGCGACGCCGTTGACGCGCTTGCCGTCGATGAGCACGTCGCCCGAGGTAATGTCCTCCAGGCCGGCGACCATGCGCATCGTCGTGGACTTACCGCAGCCAGAGGGGCCAACGAGGACGATGAACTCCTGGTCGTGAACGGTGAGGTTGAAGTCCTCCACCGCAAGCACGCCGTCCTCGGTAACCTTGAGGTTGTGCTTCTTCTCCTCGGTCTTCTTCTTTTTGCCAAAGAAACCCTTCTTTTTGGACTCGTTGTTGGGATACACCTTCTGAACATGTTTGAGAACGATCTCGGCCATGTCTCTACCTTTCGATATGCGGCGCCGCGCTGAGGGGCGCCGCAGAAACTTGCAAAACAGTTACGGCATCAGCCCTTGACGGCACCTGCCACCACGCCGTCGATGATGTACTTCTGGCAGAGGATGTACATGACGACGATGGGGACAACGACCATCATGATGCAGGCCATCATGGGGCCGAGCTCGACGTGGCCGTAGCCGCCGCGGAAGTACTGGATCAAGATAGGAATGGTCTTGTACTTGGTGGAGTCGAGCGTAAGGTAGGGCAGCAGGTAGTCGTTCCAGACCCACATGGTCTCGAGGATGCCAACCGAAAGATAGGTGGGCTTCATGATGGGAAGGACGATCTTAAAGAACACCTGGACCGGGTTGCAGCCGTCGATCATGGCCGCTTCTTCGATCTCGAGCGGAATGTTCTTTACAAAGCCGGCGAACATAAAGACCGCCAGGCCCGCGCCAAAGCCGAGGTAGATAAAGCAGATGTTGAACGGCGTGTTGAAGCCGATGCGGTCCGCCAAATTGGACAGCGTGAACATGAGCATCTGGAAGGGCACGACCATCGAGAAGACGAACAGGTAATAGAAGAAGTTCGAGATCTTGCTGTTGACGCGCACTACGTACCAAGCACACATGGAGCAGCACACCAGAATCAGCACGACCGACGTGACCGTGATGATGAGCGAGTACATAAATGCCGAGGCAAAGCCCTGCTCGTTAAGGGCATGCATGTAGTTTGCGAGGCCGTTGAACGTCTCGGGCGTGAGCAGATCGAATGCCGTGGTGGTGCTGATTGCAGTTGCCTTTTTAAAGGAATTGAGCGCAATCATGAACACGGGGTAGATCCACGCGAGCGACAGAATCGTAAAGAAAATCGAGAGCGCGCGGTTGATAACCTTATCGCGTTTCATTACTGCTGCACCTCCTTGGACCTCGTGGCCTTAAGCTGAATCATGGAGATGGCTACGACCAGGATGCAGAAGATAACCGCCTTGGCCTGACCGATGCCCTGCCATGCGATACCGGCACGCGAATAGAACGTGTTGTAGATGTTCAGGGCGAGCATCTCGGTGGAGTGCGCGGGGGCGCCGCCGGTAAGGGCGAGGTTCTGGTCGAACAGCTTAAAGCCGTTGGTGATGGACAGGAACAGGCAGATGGTGATGGTCGGCATCAGGTTAGGGATCTTAACCTTCCAAAACGTCTGCCATGCCGTGGCACCGTCGACCTTGGCGGCCTCGATGTAGTCGGACGGAATGGACTGCAGACCAGCGATGTAGATGATCATCATGTAGCCGACCTGCTGCCACAGGGTCAGGATGATAAGGCCCCAGAAGCCAGCAGCAGAGTTAAGGGCGATGAGCTGGGCGCCCACGTTGGAGAGCAGGCAGTTGATCAGAATCTGCCAGATGTAGCCCAGCACGATGCCGCCGATCAGGTTAGGCATAAAGAAGATCGTACGGAAGATGTTGGTGCCCTTGAGCGCTTTGCGGGTGAGCGCCTGCGCGATGGCGAGGGCGATTACGTTGATGAGCACCGTCGACAGGAAGGCAAACGCCACGGTAAAGAAGAACGACGTGGCAAACTGCGGATCGGACAGTGCGCGCACGTAGTTCTCGATACCGACAAAGTGCGTGTTGTTGATGGTAATAAACTGGCAGAACGAGAGATAGAAACCCTGGATAAAGGGGATCACGAACCCGATCATAAACGCCAGACACGTGGGCAGCATAAAGAGCGGCCACCAGCGCTTGAGTGCTTTGCCCATAGAAGGGTCCTTTCAATATGCAGGGGGCGGGCAAACCAACGTCTGCCCGCCCCCTGTCGCTAATCAGATAGCTTGGGCAGCAACTGCTTACTCGGAAGCAGCCTTCTCGGTCTTCCAGCCATCGACGAAGGCGTTCTTGACGCCGTCCCACTTGCTGTTGTCGGCAGCATAGGCAATCAGAGCCTGCTTGAGGTTCTTCTTCCACTCCTCGGAGGGGATGTAAACGAAGTCCCAAGCGACGGTCTTCTTGCCGTCCTTGGCCATGGCAACGGCCTGCTGCGAGAAGACGTTGGTGGTCTCCTTAGCGCTCTTGAACGGGGCAGTCAGACCCATCTTGTCAGCGATGATGCTGGTGGCGGTGTCAGAAGTGACGCACCAATACATGAAGTCCTCGGTGGCCTTCTGGGCATCCTCGGAAGCCTGGGAGCTAACGCACCAGTAGTTCTCGCCGCCGGAGCACAGGCCCTGGTTCTCCTCGCCGTCGACACCGATGTAGATGGGCATCATGCCAATCTGATCGTCGGTCATGCCGGCCTTGGTGAGGTCAGCGTAGGCCCAAGAACCGTTCTGGTAGAAGACGGCCTTGCCGGTTGCGAACTCGTTGGTGGCGTCGTCGCCGGTCTTGGAGGCAAGCTGCGAAGGATCGCAGGTGGAGTCGGTGATGTACAGGTCGAAAATCTGCTTGAAGTTGTCGAGATACTCGCCCTTGATCTCGTCGTCCTCCTGGTTGTGCTCCTTCTCGAACTCGTAGTAGAGCGGGAGGTTGGCAAGGTGGGTGGTGTAGCGCCAGCTGGAGGAGTCGTCCATGCCAGCGGAAGTGAAGGCGCCCTCAACACCAAGCTCGTCCTTGCGGGCCTGGATGTCGTCGGCACAAGCCTTCAGCTTGTCGAAGGAGTTGATGTCCTCGGCCTTGTAACCAGCCTTCTCGAGCAGCTGCTTGTTGTAGATGATGCCGTAGCTCTCCTGGACCCAGTCGATACCCAGATCCTTGCCGTCGGACTGCAGAGCCAGGGAGTCGTCAATGAGCTCACCGCGGAGCTTGGTATCGGACAGGTCGGCGCAGTAATCCTTCCAGTTCTTAAGACCGGTGGGGCCGTTGACCTGGAACAGGGTCGGAGCGGAGCTCTTGGACATCTCGGACTTGAGCTTCTCCTCGTAGGTGTTGGAGGCGGCGGTCACGATCTTGACCTCGACGCCCTTCTCCTTCTTATAGGCCTTGGCGATCTCCTTCCACTCCTTGTCGACCTCGGGCTTGAATTGGAGGAAGTAGACCTCGGCAGCGTCACCAGAAGCAGAGGAGCCGGAGCCGGCAGAACCACCGCAGCCCACGAGACCCAGACCAAGAACCGCAGCCGCGGAACCAGCAAAGCCCAGGAACTGCCTTCTGCTCATTTCGTTCTTCATTACAATCCACCCTTTCACACCGTGGCGGCACCCTTTGCCGCCGCCTTCGGAGATTGGCTCGGGGACTTTGCCCCTTTTGCTGATTTGTACGATACGCTATTTGGCTAGTTGTTTGAACAAGTATTACTAGAGCGGTAGAAAAACTTCGGTGAACGGTAATTTCAACTTGATACTTGACAAGTTTTGTATAAACAATTATTTGTTATCGAATGCAGAGAAAACGCCCGGTCAAGCCGATGCATCGTCGGTTTGACCGGGCGTTTTCTCTTTGAGGGCATGAGTCTCGTCAGGCTGCGAGCTAGCCGGCTATCGCTTGGAGTTGACGCGGTAGTGGAAGATCTCGGGATGCGTGCGGGCATGCGTGACCTCGAACAAGATGCCGTCCGAGGTGTACGACTGGCTCTCCATGACGGCAACGCAGTTGTATT
The DNA here is from genome assembly GCA_902494565.1 of uncultured Collinsella sp. Taxonomy (GTDB): domain Bacteria; phylum Actinomycetota; class Coriobacteriia; order Coriobacteriales; family Coriobacteriaceae; genus Collinsella. The sequence goes on from CABUTN010000015.1 coordinate 21,356, forward strand.
TGCCAAGGTCAAGATAGCTGCAGTCCTCATCGTTGGCAAGCTCGACGCTCACCGTACGGCGACTCGCCATCACTTTGACGCCGCGTTTGTGCTCCAGATAGTCGTAAATTGACTTTGCGGCGATCTCGGGCGTCAGGCCTTTGGCGATCGACTCCAGAAAATAGCCGTGGTCCACCTGGCGAGCGCTACCGTTAAGGCTACGGACGCGCACCACGCGAATCAACTCCTCGCCCACCTTAAAGCCCAGGTGACGAGAGAGTTGCTCGGTGCAGACCAGATGTTCAAAAGACTTAACGTCCGTCGATGCAACGGCATTGTTGCGCTTTGCAAACTCGCCAAACGACTCAACTTCCTCGAGTGCGCCCAGCATATCGGTCTCGCCTTTAAGCCAAATGACGCGCACGCCCTTGCCGTGTATGGGCTGCACAAACATCCCGTCGGCCAGCATACCCAAGGCGCGACGGACGGTATTGCGAGTACATCCGAACTCCGCGGTCAGTTCGGCTTCGGTTGGCAGCATCTCCTGAAACGCATAGGTCCCATTAATGATGCGCGAGCGTATTTCTCGGTAGATTCCTTCGTATATCGCTTTTGGCATTGTTTCACCTCTAATGAATATGTATGGCTAGGCACGATAGCATTTCTTTGGGTTGTTTAAACCGATTATCGGTAAAGCACGGATTATTTACCGTCGACGGTTCCCCCGAAACCTAAATCGGACCGAATCAAAACCGTCAATGCGGCAAGCAGCCAGTCCTCTACAATGAGTTCATTGTTTAAACGTTCTTGCTCGCACAGCATGTTGCATCCGAAAGGCATATTATGCTGCAGAAAATCCAACGTTTTGGCGGAGCCATGTTCGCGCCCGCCATGCTGTTTTCTATATCAGGCCTCATGGTCGGCATCTCCGCCCTCGCCACGACTGTAGACATTGTCGGTGACCTCGCCGTATACGGAACCCCCTGGTACTTTTTTTGGAGTATCGTCCAGCGCGGATCGTGGACGGTCTTTAAGCGCCTTCCGCTCCTGTTTGCCATAGCCCTGCCCATCGGTCTTGCCCAAAAGCAGCCGGCGCGCTGCTGCCTCGAGGCGCTCGCGGCCTATTTTGCCTACTGCTTCTTTTTGAGTGAAATCATCGAGATCAGCGGCAATAACCTGGGCCTTATGTATCCCTCGCCCCTGGCCCCTGCCACCGGCATCACCGTCATTGACGGTATCAAGACGCTCGACACCGGCATTATCGGACCGCTGGCAGTCTCGACCATCGTCGTTGCGATCCACGACCGCTTCTACGACGCCAAGGTGCCCGATTGGCTCGGTACGTTTTCCGGCTCCTCGCTGGTCTATCTCATCAGCTTTTTCGCTGTGCTCGCCCTCGCTATCTTCTCGGCTGTTGCGGTACCCTACGTATACGATGTAACCGATACGCTGCATCACGCGCTTGCAAGCGTCGGTCCCTTTGGCGTGGGCATCTTTGTCTTTTTAGAACGAGCACTCGAGCCCTTTGGCCTGCACCACCTGCTCTACATGCCGATCTACTACGACAACCTGGTCATTAACGACGGCATCTATGCCACGTGGAGCAGCTTGCTCCCCATCCTCTCCCATAGCACGCGCCCCCTTAATGAGCTTGCGCCATGGGCCGGTTTTACCGCCACCGGCTGGGTCAAGCTCTTTGGCCTTCCCGCCATCGCAGCTGCGTTCTACTCCACCGCAAAACCCGAGCGCCGCGCCGGCCTCAGGGTCATCCTTGTTCCCGCCATCATCGCCTCGGTGGTTTGCGGCGTTACCGAGCCACTCGAGTTTCTCTTTATGTTCACCCACCCCGGGCTCTTTTTACTCTACGCCGTCTTATCGTCTTGCCTTGCCACAACCATGAATCTCTTTGGCATCGTCGGCATCTTCTCGGGCGGCCTCATGGAGATGGCAGCCTTCAACTTTATTCCGCTCATGCGCACGCATGCCGGTGCCTATCTTTTGGCGTTCGGTATCGGCCTCGCCTTTAGCCTCATCTTTTTTGTTAGTTTTCGAGCACTCATCTTGGTCTATGACCTTAAGACACCGGGCCGCGAGAATCATGTCGCCAATCGCACGGCAATCGATTGTTTAACGGGAAGCGACTTTGCCAAAGAGCAATCTCCCAATGACGAGGTCAATAGTCGATCCGATCAAGATCACGTCCTCGCTGAGCGGGTAATTCAGCTTTTAGGTGGCGTTGGCAATATCGTGGGCGCAACCAACTGCGCCACGCGCCTGCGCGTCGAGGTCGCAGACCCTTCCATCGTTGCAGATAACGCGTCGTTTGTCGCGGTGGGCGCCAAGGGCCTCATCATTACGGGCAAGACCGCCCAGGTGATTATCGGCATCTCCGTTCCCCGCGTTAAAGAGCATTTTGACCAGATCATGGGCCTCGAGCCGGGATTTGTGCCCACCACCTCGGCCTCCCCTGCCGCCAGCGCAGCCCATAAGCGCGGCGACATCTGCTTCTTCGATATCGACGGAACGCTCGCCTGGCAAGACCCTCGAGTGGCACAAGAGCTTCCCGAGAGCGAGCGAGACCTGTCCCCCTATCCCAACGAGGCGGTCTCGCAGGCCATCCGCGATTTCGTTGCAAATGGCAACATGGCCTTTATCTGCACAGGACGCACACTGAGCTGCATCCATCCAAAGCTGCTCGAGCTGCCCTGGGCCGGCATCGTCTGCCTCGCGGGTGGCTATGTCGAACTTGAGGGACACGTGATTCGCGATTTAGCGATGACGCCCGGCATGCTGCAGCGCCTTGCCCCCTATCTTGAGCAGTCGGGCGAGGTCATCCGCTTTGAGGGCCTCAACGGCGTCGTGCGCATGAGTGCCGATGCCCCCGATGCCCCCGGATACGCGCGCACCCTGGGCGACGCAGTCACGCAGCTGCAACATTACAGTGCCTACAAGATCTTGATGTCTACATCGCTCGCCAGCCGCATCGCTCAAGATAAGGCACTTGAGCCGCTGCTGTGCTTTAACGAGCTCGAACTCGAGGTAACCGAAATCTCGCCCCGCGAATGCACGAAGCGCGGGGGCATCCAGTCTGTACTCGACGCCCTCGATCCCCACCACGGAACCGTATACGGCATCGGCGACGCCAGCAATGACGTCTCGCTGATGAACGCCGTCGATGTCGGTATCGCCATGGGCAATGCGCCGGATTATCTTAAAAAGCGCGCCGACTACATCACCGACTCGGTCGACAAAGATGGCGTCGTCAAGGCGCTCGAGCACTTTAGGCTTATATAAGCAGCCGGCACGCGCACGCGTCCCGTTTCCCCAAATCGCCAAAACAGACGCGCCGGCAACTCCAATGTGGCAATATGGTATCTGCACACCGCAACGATGAAACCTAAGAAAGAATGCGAGAACCCGTGTCCAGTCCGTTTACCAGCTTTTTAGCCCAGCACTTTGGCCAGATCAACGACTATCTGGCCACGTTCTTTGACGGACAGGCGACCTCTGCCGATATCGAGCGCTACCTGTATACCCCGCTCTCGACATTTACGGCCAATGCCGGCAAGCGCCACCGCCCGCTCATCTGCATGCTCGCCGCCACCGCGGTAGGTGGCAGCTTTGAGAGCGCCCGCAGCGCGGCGGCGGCTATCGAGCACTTTCAGTCGGGAGCGCTTATCCATGACGACATCGCCGACAACGGCCAGCTGCGTCGCGGCAAGCCTTGCATGCACCTTACCGAGGGCACGGGCCTTGCCATCAACTGCGGCGATCTGGCGCTCACCATGGTCACCAAGACGGTTCTCGACGACCCCACGCTGGAGTCCGGCGTGAAGCTGCGCGTGCTCCACGAGCTTACCGAGATGATCGTTCGCACCATCGAGGGCCAGGCGCTCGACCTAGGTTGGGTCCGTGACGGGCGCTTTGATATCTCAGTTGATGACTACCTGGACATGGCGACGCACAAGACCGCGTACTACAGCGGAGCCACGCCACTTGCCGCCGGAGCCATTATCGGCGGCGGCAGCGATGGGCAAATCGAAGCGCTGCGCGCCTTTGGTCTGCACACGGGCCTTGCCTTTCAGATTCAGGACGATCTGCTCAACTTGATCGGCACCAAAGAGGCCGCCAACAAGGACTTCCGCACCGATATCACCGAGGGCAAGCGCACCCTCGTCGCCGTGCACGCCCTGTCAGACGAGCGTTATCACGACGAGGTCGAGGCAATCCTTTCCTCGGGCACCGAGGACCCCGCGCAACTTGCACGCGCCGTGGAGATCTTCCAGGAGACCGGCTCCATCGATTACGCCCACACTTACGCGCTCGACCTGACCGCCAAGGCGAAAGCGGCCATCGAGAACGTTGAGCTTGATCCGCACGCACGCGAGCTGTTCCTCTCCATGGCAGATTTCTTTGTGGAGCGCCTTAACTAGCGGGGGTAATAAAACCTGTCAGCAGCGTATTTGGGTACAACTTGCTACACTGTTGAGTGCATGTTTATGCATCCCTTTGCGTTGTCTATCCGACACACGCTCAAATAGTACGAATGGTACGCCGAAAGGGGTTCGTTCATGGAACCTATTACAACGGGCATGCAGGGAGCAGCCGTCGAGGACGTCCAGTCCCGCCTTCTGCAGCTTGGCTATACAATCGATGACGCCGAGGTCGCCGACAAGCGCTTTGGCGCCACCACCGAGCAGGCAGTTGGCACCTTTAGGCTCGACAGTGGCCTTGCCGCTGGCTGTGCCGTCGATATCCCCTGTTGGAGCGCCCTGGTAGATGCCTCGTATAAGCTGGGCGACCGCACGCTCTATCTGCGCATGCCCAATTTCCATGGCGCCGACGTTCAGGCCCTGCAGCGAGCGCTCAACGTTTTGGGCTTTGCCTGCGGTGAGGACGACGGCTATTTTGGCCCGCACACCGAGGCCGCCCTGCAGCAGTTCCAGGAAAATGTTGGCCTGTTTGCCGATGGCATGGCGTTCCAGGATACCTACGCCTATATCAACCGCTTGCATCACGTGTGGGAGGGCAAGCCCTCGGTTACCGAGGCCGAGTCGCGCATCGGTTTTGCCCGCGCCGCCAACGTGCTCGAGCGCTTCCAGATTGCCGTCATCGGTGAGGACCCCATCGCACGCAGCGTTGCATCGCGCATGTGGAACATCGCCACGGCGACGACCGACAGCAGCGGCATGATGCTCTGCGACTCCGAGGTCCCAACCGACGTTGACCTGGTACTCGAGATCGCAAGCGACGAGCTGCCCGCCGACGCCGCACCGCGCGCCACGATTGCCCTCGCCGAGTGCCACAACCTGGCCCAGCGCATCCGCACTGCCAATGTCGCCGCGCAGCAGAAGCCGGCACGCATCCGCATTGAGCTCACGGGCATGACGCGCTACAACGGAACCTTCACCGCAAGCGACGCCCAGACACTCGCTGTACGCCTGCTCGATGGCGTTTGCGATGCCCTCGCAGATTAGGTAAACTAGACGAGTTGCTTTTGGGCAACACCACACATTGGGACGTAGTTCAACGGTAGAACTCCGGTTTTTGGTGCCGGCTGTTGGGGGTTCGAATCCCTCCGTCCCAGCCCTTAAGAACACAGCGCTCCAGGCCCTTATGAACCTGGAGCGCTTTCTTGTGGGCAAGCGGAGGAATTCGAACCCGCAAGGGTGCGGAGCTGAGGAAACGCGAAGGCGCCCCAAGCCCATTAGGACCAAGAGCGCCTAACATCAAGAAAATATCAGCCCAGTTCCGAAAAGCGAGCCGCATGCAACAACCAGGTAACCACAGGCCCCGGGAGAGCGGGGACACCGGCTTAGGTTTATCGCGAGTTCCGCACGAACAGGAGGCCACTTAATGTGGCCTCCGTCGTGAGCAGGACTGTAGAGCAGGAAACCTAAGCCGGTGTCCCCGCTCTCCCGGGGCCGAACGCCCTAGTTGTTGAGCATGCGGTCGAAGCTTCCCGAGTCGCCATCCCGATAGTCTGCGGTCATCAGAATCTCCTGCGGAATGCGCCCGCCCTCGCGCAGCACGTTGCGGAACTGCACGCGCGTAACCATGGGCAGATCCTTGATCGTCGCCGCCAGGTTCTGCGGTACACCCTGGTTGGCAGCCGCGGGCTCGCACGCGCCGCCGGCCTTCACGCGACGCTTGTGCTCGGCGAGCATGGCGCGATACATACCGGCATGCAGGCGAATCTCAACGACATTGGCATTACGGGCCTGCTCGACAATGCGCGCACCCTCTCGATCGATGTCGCCCACATAGTAGACATAATTAAAGCGATAGCCGATCTCGGCCAGATAATCATCCAGTGCGTGCGAAACGCTCGCCTTGCAGCCGCCGCCAAAGATCACGCCACCCACCTTGGTGCCAAAAAGCTTGGCGTGCTTGCGGCCGCGCAGGAGCTTGACGATCTCGTCGTAGGTGTCCAGGTTCTCGACCATAATGAACGGCTTGTCGGCGCCCAGCGTAAAGAAGCCCGTAAAGTGCACGGGGCGATTGGGGGCGACCTTGATCGCCTGCATGCTGATGCCCTTTTCGGTCATGCGTCTGATCAGGCGCTCACCGTGCTTGCCGTCAAAAGCCTTCTCGTCGTTAAAGATCTGGTAGGCACGCTGGCGGCGCGAGGCAACCGGCGTATCGGCACCTCGGTTCTGCTCGATCCAAGCCTGGATGATTGCGATTTCCTCGGCAATCTTGCGGTTGGACATCTCGTTGTGCTGAGTGCGCTGCGGAGCCTTTTTGCCGTCCTTGCCCTCGACCTTTACGATCTGTGTCTGCTGCTCCTTGATCTTAGAGAGCGCCGTAGGCGTAGGGACAACTTTGAGCAGCTGCCTGCCTAAAACGCGGGCAAGGGCAAACGCCGAGACCTCGCCGTGGACTGCCGACTTGGGCTGCTGGGCAGCAGTATCTGCTGCGGTAGACTCCGGCTTCTTCTGAGACTTGCGCTTAGAATCGCCTTGGGAATTGCGCTCGCGCTTCGGCATAGGCGCCTGCTTCTGCGGACGATTGGACTTGCTCTCCTTCGCCGGCTGGCGCTTAGGCTGCCCCGAAGAAACCTCGACCTTCGCATCTTCGTCCTGCGGCGTGGTCTTCTCGGCTGCAGTCTCGGCATGGGAACTGCGGCCCCCACGATGGCGACGGCGGCGAGGCTTGCTCGACGCGCCCTGCTCCGCCTGCTCATCAGTAGGCTGCTGGCCCTTGGCCTCGGCATCGACCTCAAGCTGCGGCTCAACAGGCTTCTGTTCGCGAGCCGCCGGCTCAACGGCCTTCTCGTCCTTCTCGTCCTGAGTGGTCGAAGCCGGTTCGCTCTTCTCCTGACGCCTTACGGGATACGCGCGCCCCGCAAAACCACGTCCGGGACGGCATGAACCCGGAGCCTTCTTGGCCGGTTCATCGGACGCGTCAGCAGCCTCGGCGGAATCCTGGATCTCGCATGCAATACCTCGCTGCTCGGCCTTAAAATGGGCACCGCGGCGACGCTTGGGCTCCTGGATCCCAGCATGCTCTTGAGTGCGAGTCGGCTCCTGCATCCCAACGGGCTTTTCCTCGACGGCCTCAGCATCCGTCTCACCCTTTTGAGCAACGGCGCGACGGAAGCGCTCCTGCTGGGCGCGGCGCTGCGCATCGCGCTTGCCGCCCCCGCCAAAACCGCCGCGTCCTGCCTTGGCCGTAAAGGCACGCACGACGTTCTCATCGAGCAACTCATCGGTATCGACATGCTCACGCGGAGCAGCTTCTTCCACAGCAGGCACGTCAGCGGAATCCTCGACGACAAAATCCTCGACGGACTCGGCAGGCTGCTCCTGGGCATCGCGGATCTCGGCATTGATGGTATAGAACGCCGGGCGCCCGTTAATGCCGCTACCCTCGATCTTGGTCACAATATTTGCCGCGATAAGCTCATCGCGCATTGCCTTGGTGTCACATTCCTTATCGACGGAGCGAAAAATTTGCGCCAGCGCACTCGACTTAATCTTGAGCGCCTTGCGGCAAAGCAGGTCGTAGGCAACCAGCTTGGCACGCTCGGCAGAAAGCGACGTCTGGCTGCTCAGACGCTCAGCCAGGGCATCGACATTATTTTGGTTATCGGAATATACCGTCTTGGCCACGGGGCCCCTTTCATATGCACACATATACGTCCATATGGTACAACGCGCGCCCTTATCCATGCAAAACATCTGCGAGAACACTCGAGCGTCACCCGCTTTTGCATGAAAAAAAGACCGAGCCCGCGAAGTCGCGGACCCGGTCTTTCCGAGTCATATAGATGTGACGTTCAACGCGTCAGGTCGACTAAGCCTTGGCGGCCTCGGCGTCGACGGGAGCCTCGGCAGCAGCAGTGCGGCCATACTCGGCCTTGCCCATCTCGGACCACTCGGGATCCTCGTCAGGCATGGAACCGGCCTCCTTGCCGAAGAACTCCTTGAGGCAGTTAACGGCAACGATGAGGCCCAGGACCATCAGCAGAACGGCAAAGACGAGCTGCAGGCCCTTGGTGGCGGCAACGGAGACGGCGGCCGTGGTGGCGGTAGCCGGGATGGTACCGAAGAAGCCGTAAGCCTGGACGGCGGTCATGCAGCCCATGGCGCTCTGCACCAGCGAGGTGAAGGTGCAGCAGAGCAGGAAGACGACGGGCACGTAGAGCATCCAACCCTTGCGGCCGGTGCACTTGCAGAACACGGCGAGGGTGATCATGGTCATGCCGCCGAGCAGCTGGTTGGAAGCACCAAAGAGCGGCCAGATGTTGGCATAGCCACCAAAAGCGAGGGCGAGACCGGGAAGCAGGGTAACGACCGTGGCGAACCAGGGGTTGCCGAGAACCTTCATGTAGCCGGCCTTGGACTCGATGGCCAGGGCATCGTTGGTCTGGGCAAAGAACTCGGAGAACGAAGTGCGGGCGATGCGGGCGACGGCGTCGAGCGAGGTCAGGGCCAGAGCGGAGACGTTCATGGTCATAAAGACGGTAGCGAGCGTGCCGTCAACACCGAAGGCCTGCATACCGCGGGAGATGCCAGCGGCGAAGATCTGGAACGGGGTGGAAGCGACACCGGCGTTGAGGGCGCCGGTACCGGCGGTGTTCATGTCGGAGAACATGATGCCGGCGACGATGATGGCAAGGATGCCGACGAAGGACTCGACGATCATGGCGCCGTAACCGACCTTGACGGCGTCCTGCTCCTTCTCGACCTGCTTAGAAGAGGTGCCGGAAGAAACGAGGCTGTGGAAACCGGAGAGAGCACCGCAAGCGACGGAGACGAACAGGACCGGGAACATCATGCCGGAGGCAGTGGAGAAGCCGGTGAAGACCGGAGCGGTGATAGTGGCCTGACCGTTGACGCCCAGGACGACGATGCCGAGGACAGCGCAGACGATCATGACGATCATCATGATGGAAGTGAGGTAGTCACGCGGGGTCTTGAGCATCTGGATGGGCATAGCGCCAGCGAAGACCAGGTAGACCATGACGACGGCGAACCACTGGAACTTATCCAGGTAGACCGGGAACTGCATACCGACGGCGAACATGAGAACCATGAGGACCACGCCGGTGACGAACTCGGCAGCGCCGGTGAGGTTGAACTTCTTCTGGGCCCAACCAAAGGCGATAGCGACGAAGGTGAACAGGATGGAGATGGTACCAGCGCAGCCGGCGGCATAGGACTTGGTGAAGTCGATGGCACCGGTAGCAGCACCAGAAGCGTCAACGGCCGGGGTGAACATGAACGTCTTGCAGACCATGTCGGTGAAGGCGGCGATGACGATGATGCAGAACAGCCAGCAGAACAGCAGGAACAGGCGACGGCCGGTCTTGCCGATGTACTTCTCGATGAGCTGAGCGAGCGACTTGCCGTTGTTCTTCATCGAAGCGTACAGGGCACCAAAGTCGTGGACGGCGCCAAAGAAGATGCCGCCGACGAGGACCCAGAGCACGACGGGCAGCCAGCCAAAGGCCATGGCGACGATCGTACCCGTAACAGGGCCAGCACCGCAGATTGAGCTGAACTGGTGCGAGAACGCGGTGAAGGCGGAGACGGGCGAGAAGCTCTTGCCGTCCTTCATGCGCTTGGCCGGCGTGAGGGCCTCTTTGTCAACGCCCCATTTGTTGGCCAGCCATCGGCCATAGCCCAGATAGCCGCAGGCGAGCACCGCCGCGGCCACAACCATGAGCAAAACTCCGTTCATTACATTTCCTCCTCTAAAATGAACTTCCTAGACATAAAAGATGAGGGCCGTCGGTTGCGCTCGACGGCCCTCATCTTTATCAGCCGCCCGTTATCGTACGGGCTAGCTGTATGTGCTAACCCGCATCAGATAATTACTACGCTGATAATGTTTAGCTGATGCGTGAACATGTCTAAGAAATCCTCTTCAATCATGATGCGAACAATCCGTGCGTGTTCACATCCCCCAGTGGTTGAAAAGGAGTATGAAACTTTAGTTGCCTAAAGTCAACGCAAATTTGTAATGAATTTTCAACTTTTTTGGATTTCTCGGTATAAAACGCCACTGACCTCGGACTTTACCCCACGACAGTTTTTGCATGAGAGATGCCCCTCGGGAGCGGGCGGGCGTATACAAGGTTTCCTGCTCTACAGTCCTGCTCGCACGGAGAGCACATTAAGTGCTCTCCGGCTCGTGCGGAACTCGCGATAAACCTTGTATACGCCCGCCCGCTCCCGAGGGGCTCCCATCCCAAATGCGGAGCAAAGCTCCGCACACCATCTTTTTCTTTCAGCTAAAGCACGCCGAAAATTCGACGCAGCTGGCTAACCTTGCCGGACGTTGTCGACGCCAAACCAGCCCAGAAGCTATATCGATACAGAAAGGTCCCCGGACGGAGGGGCCGGATATAAGGTTTATCGCGAGTTCCGCACGCAAAGAAGGCCACTTAATGTGGCCTTCGTCTTGCGCAGGACTGTAGAGCAGGAAACCTTATATCCGGCCCCTCCGTCCGGGGACCGCGCCGTACCAGCTACAGCGTCATGTTTGGATCGGCGTCGACGTCGAACGGCGAGATTTCACCTCGGTCGAATTTACGGCGAGCGACCTCCGCAATCATGGCTGCGTTATCGGTACAGGCAGACAAGGGCGGCACCGTTACGCGAATCCCCTGACGTCCAAGCTTCTTGATCATCATCTCGCGCAGATGCGGGTTGGCCGAGACGCCGCCACCGATGCAGTATTCCTTGCATCCGGTAGCGTGCAGTGCGTTTTTGGCCTTCTTGTACTGCACGTCAAAGACAGCTGCCTCAAACGAAGCCGCCAGATCGGGCAGGTGAATCGTGCGCCCGGCCTTGGTCTCCTGTTCAATGTAGAGCGTCACAGCGGTTTTAAGGCCCGAAAGCGAGAAGCGATAGTCTCCTCTGCTGTTAAGCGCACGGGGGAAATCGATCGCCTTGGGGTTGCCCGTCTCGGCCAGCTTGGAAATGATGGGGCCACCGGGATAGCCCAGACCCAATGCCTTGGCTACCTTGTCGAAGGCCTCGCCCACAGCGTCGTCGAGCGTCTCACCGAGCACCTCGTAGTCGCCCCACGCCTTCACGTGCACGAGCATGGTGTGCCCACCCGAGACAAGCGTGAAGATAAACGGCGGTTTGAGGTCGGGTTGCGCCAGCAGGTTGGCAAACAGGTGCCCCTCCAGATGGTTGACGCACACGAGCGGCTTGCCGGCAGCGTAGGCAAAGCCCTTGGCGAAGGCGACGCCAACCACGAGCGCGCCCACCAGGCCCGGGCCCTGTGTCACGCCCACGGCGGCAAGCTCGCTGGGGGCAATGGCTCCATCCTCAAGACCAAGCGATGCTGCGGCATCCTCGAGCGCCGCATCCACGACACTCACAATCACCTCGACGTGTTTGCGCGAGGCGATCTCGGGCACCACGCCGCCAAAGCGGGCGTGAAAATCAATCTGCGTTGACACCTGGTTGGCCAGCATATTGCCATCCGCATCGATAATCGCCACGGCCGTCTCGTCGCAGGAGCTCTCGATAGCGAGCACTAGGCGGCGGCGCTCAATTTCGGCACGCTCCCCCTCGGAGCGCCCAGGCGCAGGCAGCGGCCACACGCGCTGCTCTGCCGCCGTCGGCTCGGGCGAAGCATTGTCGACCGGAAGTACCAGGGGCAGCGGGGCCGTCATGACGATGGCGTCCTTGCCGGCACCATAGTAGCCGCGGCGACGGCCAGCCTCGGTAAAGCCCAGAGCGTTATAGAGCGCAATCGCTCCCTCGTTGCCGTCCTCGACCTCGAGCGAAGCCGTGGTGCAGCCGAGCATCTGGGCATCATAGCTCACATGCGACAGCAGCTTGCGGGCAATGCCCTCACGGCGATGTGCCGGGTCGACGGCGACATCCAGAATCTGCACATCACCGTCCACGACCATACCGCCGGCAAGGCCCAGTAGCTTGCCGTCGTCGTGTGCCACCCACCAACTACGCGGCGCAGCGACGTCCTCGCCCAGTTCGGACAGGAACATGCCCGGCGTCCACGCCTCGTGTCCGGCACCTTCAAAGCAGGCAGCCTCTAGCGCGCTCGCGCCCTCGGCATCCGCCGCGCCCATGGGACGGAACTGCAGATGACGACCGGCGAGCTCATCGGCAACGCCCGTAATTTCGCTCTGCGCACTCTCGGCAAGACCAAGACGCTTGCGCTCGTTTTCCTCGGCATCCGAAAGGCGCGTGTAAATCGGCAGGACGCGAGCCGGATCGCCGTCACCCGCAGCGTGCGCGAGCAGCAAGCCCTCGCCCGAAGGCCACCACAGGTCGCGCTCCACGCAGCGGGCGGTCTCGTCCTCACCCAGCAGCTTGCCATAGCGCACGAGACCGTCACCGGTCAGCTGAACCTGGTCCCAGTCCGCTGCTCGGCGCCACTCATCGAGCGCCACGGCGGCCTTGACCACGTGTTCGCGCTCAAATTGACGCTCGGGACCCTCATCGCCCAGCATATATAGTGCCGGATATACCTCACCGCGCATGGCATCGGCCAAGATACCAAGCTTGCCGCGCACGCCAGCCTTCCACGCCGTCCAAGCGCAAGCGTCGAGCGTCGACACGCCCAGCAGCGGAACATTGGCACCGCGCGCGAGGCCCTTGGCAGTGGAGATGCCGATGCGCACACCCGTAAACGACCCCGGGCCGCGGCCGACCACGTAGCAACCAACATCGCTGCGATCCAGACCGACTTGAGCCAGCACGCCATCAACGGTATTCACGAGCTCAACGTTGGCGTGACGGCGACACATGTGGTCGCCACTCACGAGCTTCGTCTCGCCCGTCTGCCCATCAATCCAGCTTGCCGCGCAGGCAAGCATGTCGGTCGAGGTATCGAGCGCCACCACCAGCGCGTTGTCGTTATGCAAGCTCATCTTGTACAGCCTTATCAATCAAATGGGAAAGCTCCATTGCGCGGTCACCGTGCGCCTCGAGCGTTATCGTTCGCACATCACTGTCGCCCTCATCACGCTTGAGCGTCACCGAAAGATACTCATCCGTCAGCTCGTCTTGGAATTGTTCGCCCCATTCCAGCAGGCAAGCACCCTCATAGCCCAGCACATCGAAAATGCCCGTATCCTCGAGCTCGTAGGCATGCTCCAGACGGTATAGATCAAAGTGAAACAGCGGAATACGGCCTTGATCATGAACGGCCATGAGCGCAAACGTAGGGCTCGTAACCATATGCTCATCGCCCAGCCCGCGCGAGACGCCCTTGGTAAAGTGAGTTTTGCCCACCCCCAGGCCACCGGTCAGGATGAGCACATCGCCGTCCTCAAGGCACGGTGCAATTAGCTCGCCAAAGTACTCCGTATCGGCAGCGCAAGTCGTTTTGTAAGTACCTACCCCCAGGCGCTCCAGGGACATATATGCTCCTTATTATTCCGAGGCGTCCTCTGGTGCGGGATGTCGCTCCAGATAGTCGCCCAGCATCTTAAAGTCTTCCTCCAGCAGTTCCTGCCACGCCGGATTGCGTAGCGCTGCTGCCGGATGGAACGTGGGCATTACTACAAAATGCCCCATCTGGTGGAACCTGCCGCGCAGCTTAGTAATGCCAATCTCGGTCTTAAGCACAAAGTGCGTCGCGGGGTTGCCGAGCGTCACGATAATATCGGGCCAGATGCTTCGAATCTGCTCACGCAAAAACGGCGAGCAAGCCAGCACTTCCTCGGGACGTGGATTGCGGTTTCCCGGCGGGCGGCACTTAAGCACGTTGGCAATGTAGACGTCTTCGCGTTTGAGCCCCGCCAGCGACAAAATGCCGTTGAGGTCCTCGCCTGCCGCCCCCACAAAGGGCTCGCCCTGCAAATCCTCATTGCGGCCCGGCGCCTCGCCAATAAACATCACACGAGCGCGGGGGTTTCCCACGCCAAACACGATATTGTGACGCGACTGGTAGAGCTGGCAGAGGTGACAATCGCCCAGAACGGCCTCAATTTCCTCGAGTGCGACCTCACGTGGTGCCTGATGGGTATGGCCGGGGATGTGCATGACGCCCATAGCGGCTCCTACACGTAGACCTTGTCGAGACGCATGCCAAAGCCGCAGGCGACCTCGTAGTTAATCGTTCCGCGCAGTCGGGCCATCTCGTCCATAGTGATCTCGGCATCGCCATCGCGGCCGACAATAATCATCTCGTCACCATACTCGGCCTCGGGAATCTCGTGTGCCGGGTTGGACTGAATGGCGACCATAAACTGGTCCATGCAGATATTGCCAACCTGATGCACGCGCTCGCCGCGATACAGCACATCCATACGATTGGAAAGCGTACGCGATAGGCCATCGGCATAACCGATCGGCAGCGTGCAGATCTGAACGCGCGTACGCGGTACGCGGTAGGTAAAACCGTAGCCCACGCCCTCACCCATCGCAGGGTGTGCCACGCGCGTCACACGCGCATGGACGCTCATAACGGGATCAAGCTGCATCACGCGGCCACTCAGCTCGCACGGCTGCATTCCATACAAGCCAACGCCGGCGCGAATCATATCAAAATGCATCGAAGGGTCGAGCATCGAGGACGGCGTGTTGGCGCAGTGCACGATACCGCACTCAAAGCCCGCATCCTTAATGGCCTGAACGGCCTCGGTAAAGCGCTGACACTGCAGTTTGTAGTCCCAGCCCGAAGGTTCATCGGCCGTGGCGAAGTGCGTAAATACGCCGTCGCACTGAATACCGCGATGGAAATTTATACCGCGGACAAAGTCGAGCACCTGCGTGTAGTGAACGCCGATACGATTCATGCCCGTCTCGATGGCGAGATGATACTTGCCCACTTTGCCCGCCGCGACGGCACATTCGCCATACGCAAGAGCAAAGTCAGACGTATAGACCGAGGGCATGATATCAAACTCGAGCAACGTCGGAATGGCCTCGATAGGCGGCTCGCTTAGGATGAGGATGGGTTTCGTAATCCCGCCCTGTCGGAGCTCAACGCCCTCGTTAACCGTCGCCACGGCAAACATGTCGGCACCGGCCGAATACATGATCTTGGCGCACTCAACAGCTCCATGGCCATAAGCATCGGCCTTGACCACGCAGCACAGGCGCTGACGTGGATTCAGCAAGTTCTTGTAGGCCCTCGTGTTACGACGGAGCGCCCCACGGTCGATCTCGACCCAGGACCAGCGCGTCAAATCGGCTTTATTCATGATTAGTCATCCGACCCTTCGTCCATGATTCCCAGATCTTCGAGCGCATCCTTTGCCGCCAGCTCCATGGCAGGACCGATCAAGTCGATAAGATCGGTCGCGATAACGCTCTTCTCACCATACTCCGTCGCCGCGGCAAAACCGGCGTAGCTGTGAAGTGCGACGGCGTACGAATACAGCAACTCCCAACGATCCATCTCGTCGCGCATGGTGGCAAGCGTGCCGGCCAAAATACCCGCGAGAACATCACCCGAACCGGCAGTTGCTAGAGAAGCCGGACCCGAGAGCGGCAGCAACACACGCTCAACGCCACAGATAGCCGTCGTCGGCCCCTTGGCAATGACCACCAGATTGTCGGAGCCTGCAGCCCAGACAACCTTCTGCGCGGCCGCAATCGCGGTACCAAGGTCGTTCACCTCGTCACCGGCAACCAGACGCGAAAGCTCACGATAGTGCGGCGTCATAACCAACGGCTGCTCGCGACGATACATCTCGGGATTACTATCAATACCGTCAATGGCAATCTTAGCAAGGCAGTTGAGTGCATCGGCGTCCAAAATAAGCGGCACATCAAGCTCGAGCAAGCCCGAAACCACCTGCATAGCGCCGGCAGATGTCGTCATACCGGGACCGCACAGTACGCAGCTGTACTTCTTTGCAATCTCGCACACCGTCATGCGCGCAGCGGCGCCAAAGGAGCCGCGGGAATCAGACGGAATAGCAAAGACGGGAATCGAAGGAAGTGCCATGCGAATAAGATTGGCGCAGGCGTCAGGAGCCGCGACTGCCACGTAACCAGCACCCGCGCGAGCTGCAGACTTGGCCGCCATAATGACAGCACCAGGATATTGCGCAGATCCGGCGACAATAAGCACAGAGCCACGGGAATACTTATCGATATTCGTAGGTAGTGGAGCAAAGTAATCAACTAAGTCACCGGGCTCGACAATCTCGGCGGCGTGGTCGACATCATCGATGACCTCGTCAAGACGGTCGTAAAGATTGCCGCAGATCAAATCGCCAGCATACTCAGGGCCATCGGCGCTATACAAACCAATCTTGGGCGCAATCATCGTCACCGTATGCTCGGCACGAATGCAGTCGTCATCAACAACGCCCGTCTCGGCATTCAGGCCCGAGGGGACATCAATGGATACGACACAGTCGGCGCATTCATTGACCGTAGGAATCCAGATGGAGAACGGCGCACGCAGATTCCCGTGAAAACCGGTACCAAAAATGGCATCGACAACAACATCGGCCTTATCGATCAAAACCTCGAGTTCATCACGCGAGGGGCCGACGCAAACGTGCACATCGCGGCCGGCAGTACGACGAGCAACATGACGTGCCAGAGCAGCAGGAATCTCATCCGGTTCAACCGGAGAAACGATATCCACGTCCACACCCTTATGGCTCAGGATATCGGCGGCAACCCAACCGTCGCCGCCATTATTACCAAAACCGACCAGAACGAGAGCCCGATCGGGATTGAGCTTCAAGACCTCGTTGGCGGCAAACTCACCCGCTAGCTCCATAAGCTCGGCCTTCGAAGTCCCTTCGCGTTCGATGATATCCTCGAGACGAACGACTTCTTCGGTACTCAAAACCGGTTTCATCTATGCTCCTTGCGTATCTTGCGAAGCATCGCCCAGGTGCTCCGTCAATGCTGAATTCTGCAGCTGCTCAAGCTCATCTAAAACAGAGCGAGCCTCTTTAAATGTCTGCGCAACGCGTTTCTTGGTGCTCACCTTTTCATCTTTTGGCTTAGGCCGAGCATCTTCGGTAATCGCGATGGCATTCGCAACGGCCAAGTCTCCTGTAAGCGTAATGGAAAGAGCGACCTCAACAACACCAAGCTCATGAGCGATCTCGAGTGCACGGCCCGAAAGCAGCGCCTTCGGTTTGCCGAGTTTATCACGCGTTACCGAAACATCCTTGCGACCAACGCCTTGACTAAAACCCGTGCCGAGAGCTTTAAGCACCGCCTCGCGCGAAGCAAAGCGGCTCGCATAGTGAGCAGCGGGACGCGATGATGCATCGCAATACGCACGCTCATCTTCGGTAAACACACGCCGAGCAAACGACGGCGTCTTTTCAAGAATTGATTTCATGCGGGAAATCTCGACGATATCAACGCCGATACCAGCTTCAGCCATGTTCACCTCCATATCGCACAGACTAAGTTATTGTAGCCCGTTCACAGAAGATGCGACAAACGAGGGTTATAAAACACAGCTACTATGTGAGACAAAAGCCCGTAAACGCAAAAAGGGGGAGGCCGCGAGGCCTCCCCCTTCTCAGTTCAAGCGTACGGCTCGGTGCCGTCCACCGGTCAGCGGCGCCCTGGCCTCCCACGGGCTGACCCCGCAGTACTCTCGGCGCGA
>CABUTN010000016.1 GCA_902494565.1 uncultured Collinsella sp.
GGGTGCCTTCGACGCAAGCCATGAGCTCGGCGGCCTGTGCCTGGGTGCAGTGGGCGATGCCGGCGCGGTCGGTAATGTCCTCGCGTGGCAGGTCAAACACAATCGAGCCGTTATCGATGCAGATGACGCGGTCGGCAGCACGATCGAGATCAGACGTAATGTGGCTCGAGAGCAGCACGCTGCGCTGTCCGTCGGCGACAAAGGCGAGCAGCTCATCGAGCAGTTCCTCGCGTGCCATGGGATCGAGGCCCGCGGTGGCTTCGTCCAAAACGAGCAGCTTGGCATGGTGGCTGAGCGCGCAGGCGAGCTGCAGCTTCATACCCATGCCGCGGGAGAGGTCCTTGACCTTTGTCTTGGGATCGAGGCCAAATCGGTTGATGAATCCGGCGAACGTTTCGCGGTCCCACGTGGGGTACGCCGGGCCTACGAGCGCCTCGATCTGGCCGACCCTGAGCGTGGAGGGGAAGGGGCATGTGTCCAGCACGAGGCCGATGCGAGAGCGCAGGTGGCGTTGCGACTCATCGGGCGCGTCGGTGCCACAGCGCTGCCCAAACAGGTGCACCTCGCCGGCATCGAGCTTTATAAGCCCAAGCGTGGCGCGAATGGTCGTCGTCTTGCCGGCGCCGTTTGCGCCCACAAAGCCAACAATTTGGCCGGGCTCCACGGCCAACGTGACGCCATGTAGCGAAAAGCGGTCGCTCACGCGGCGTGAGATGCTTTTGAGTTCTAGCAAGTTTTGCATGGCATAGCCTTTCTTGCAGATGGTTACTGCATGGTTTCGGGGGCTACCAGGTCGAGCATTTCGTGCAGTTTATCGCGCGTGACGCCCACGGCTTCGGCTTGCGTTGCTGCCTGTGCGAGCAGCTCTTCGATATGGCAGAGCTGATTTTCGCGCAAGAGTTCTTGGTTGCCCTCGGCGACAAAACAGCCCTTGCCCTGCACAGTGCAGATAAAGCCGAGTTGCTCCAGGTCGGCGTAGGCGCGCTTGGTGGTGATGACACTCACGCCAAGATCGCTCGCGAGTGCACGGATGCTGGGGAGTTTGGCTCCCGCAGCAAGCGTGCCCGAAAGGATCTGAGCTTTGACCTGCGAGGTTATCTGCTCGTAGATGGGCTTGTCGCTCGAATTGGATAGGATGATGTCCACAGCGGCTCCTTAGCTGATGGGCTACACGTGTATATAACCGGTAAGCACAGTATATACACACTATGTACAGTTGTGCAAGAGGAAATTACGGGGCTGTCCGTCCCTCTACTCGTTCATCTCAATCTGTAACACTAAGACCCGTTTTGGATGACTAACTGTTACAGATTGAGATCTTTCTGAGACGTCCGACCGTTTGTCTTGATCTGTAACATCTGGAGGTCACAGACCCGTTTATCTGTTACAGATTGAGATTTTGTCGACAGGTCTATTCATTTGTCTTGATCTGTAACATCTAGACCTGTTTTTGCTGGCTAACTGTTACAGATCAAGATATTGGCTGACCGCCCTGTGCGTTCATCTCAATCTGTAACATCTGGAGGTCAAAAACCCTTCTAGGTGTTACAGATCGAGACAAACCGTCGCGGAACACCGCTGACATTCCACCGTCCGAGCCCCAACTGATGAATTTGTCCTGATAGGCGCCCTATGGCGAGGTTTCGCGGCTACAATAGTGCGGTTACATCGACGTAATGCACTCAATGCAAGAAAGGATCCGCATGGCAAGCCTGTCGGATGAAATCTCGTCGCGCCGCACATTCGCGATCATCAGCCACCCGGACGCCGGTAAGACCACACTGACCGAGAAGCTGCTGCTCTATACCGGCAGCATTCAGACCGCTGGTTCGGTCAAGGGCAAGAGCTCGGCCAAGCATGCCGTCTCGGACTGGATGGACATCGAGAAGGAGCGCGGCATCTCCGTTACCTCCTCGGTGCTGCAGTTCACCTATAACGGCGCCTGCGTTAATATCCTCGATACCCCCGGCCACCAGGACTTCTCGGAGGATACCTACCGTACCCTTATGGCCGCCGACGCCGCAGTCATGGTCATCGACGGCGCCAAGGGCGTCGAGGCCCAGACCAAAAAGCTCTTTAAGGTCTGCACACTGCGCCACATTCCCATCTTCACCTTTGTGAACAAGCTCGACCACGATGCTCGCGATCCGTTTGAGCTCATGGAAGAGATCGAGAACGTCCTGGGTATCAATACGTATCCCATGAACTGGCCGATCGGCAGCGGCCGCAACTTCCGCGGCGTGTTCGACCGTCAGACCCGTCGCGTCATTGCCTTTGAGGGCGACGGCCACGCCAACGCCACCAAGAAGGTCGCCGAGGTCGAGGCCGAGCTGGGCGATCCTTCCATGGACGAGCTCATCGGCGAGGAGAACCATAAGAACCTGATGGACGACATCGAGCTGCTCGATGGTGCCGGCGACGAGCTCGACTTGGATGCCGTGGCCTGCGGCAAGCTGAGCCCGGCGTTCTTTGGCTCGGCGCTTACCAACTTTGGCGTGGAGCCTTTCCTGAAGGAGTTCCTGCGTCTGGCCCCGACGCCGCGCGCCTATACCGATACGCTCACCGGCGAGCCGGTCGATCCCTGCCGCGACGACTTTAGCGGCTTTGTGTTTAAGATCCAGGCCAACATGGACAAGAACCACCGTGACCGCATCGCCTTTGTGCGCATTTGCTCGGGCAAGTTCGAGCGCGGCATGGACGCTTTCCACGTGCAGGGCAACCGCAAGCTCAAGCTTGCCACGGGCACGTCGATGATGGCCGACGACCGCGCCATCGTGGACGAAGCGTACGCGGGCGATATCGTGGGCCTGTTCGATCCTGGTATCTTTAGCATCGGCGACACCGTGTGCTCCGGCAAGCGCCACGTGCAGTATCCGCAGATCCCGACGTTTGCCCCCGAGATGTTCGCTCGCATTACGCAGGTCGATACGCTCAAGCGCAAGCAGTTCGTCAAGGGCATGGAGGAGCTTGCCCAGGAGGGTGCCATCCAGATCTTCCGCGAGCTGGGTGCCGGCATGGAGAGCGTCATTGTGGGCGTGGTCGGCGTGCTGCAGTTTGAGGTGCTCGAGCGCCGTCTCAAGGCCGAGTACCGTGTTGAGGTTCGTCGTCAGCCGCTGCCCTATACGGACATCCGCTGGATCCAGAACGACCCCGATACCATCGATATCCCGGCTCTTTCGCTCACGCGCGACACGCTGCGCGTCGAGGACATGCGCGGCGGCAAGCTGCTGCTGTTCACGAGCCCGTGGAACGTGGACTGGGCTACCGACCACAACCCTGACCTTATCCTGTCGGAGTTTGGCAACGTAGCCTTTTAACGCATCGGCGCGGTGGCCCTGTGGGGTTGCCGCGCCGCTTGCTTGCCTGATGCCGTGTGAGCGGCTATCATACCCACCGTCGTCTCAAGACCGGGGCGCCCGAGCAGTTCGGGTCCGATATCCTGCTCGTTAAACCTAAAACCAAAGGAGTACATAATGATCAAGAAGGTCATGGAGGACTACAAGGTCCTGTTGCGGAGCATTCCCGCGGCAACGGTTTCGCTGTTTTTCGTGAGCGTCATCATGATGAACCTGCTGGCCAACAAAGAGCTGATCAGCCTGCCGTATCTGGCGCTCGACTGTGGCTTTGTGGTGAGCTGGGTTTCGTTTTTGTGCCAGGACATGATCTGCAAGCGCTTTGGCGCCAGGGCATCCATCAAAATCTCTATCCTCGCGCTGCTGGTCAACCTGGCCGTGAGCTTGTGCTTTTGGGTATGCTCGCTCACGCCTGGCATGTGGGGTGCCTACTACGATACCGGCATGATCGAGGTCAACACTGCCCTTAACGCCACCATCGGTGGCACCTGGTACGTGGTGCTTGGCTCGTCGCTTGCCATGCTCGTTTCTGCCGTGGTTAACTCCACGCTCAATCAGTCGCTCGGCCGTATGGTCAAAAAGAATAATTTTGCGAGCTTTGCCTTCCGCTCCTATGTCTCCACGGGCGTTGGCCAGTTTATCGACAACTTGGTCTTTGCCATCGTGGTGAGCCACACGTTCTTTGGCTGGACCTGGGTGCAGGTTCTTATGTGCTCGCTGACCGGCGCTATTGCCGAGCTGCTGTGCGAGGTCTTCCTGAGCCCCGTGGGCTACAAGGTCGTGCGCAGCTGGGAGCGCGAGAATGTGGGCTCCGAATATCTTGAGCGCCACGCAACCGCCTAAGGAGCAAGTATGCGGGTTTTGATCACGGGTGCTTCGGGCGGAATCGGAGCCGCATGCGTGCAGCGCTTTTTGGACGAGGGCCACGAGGTCGTGGGCTTTGACCTGCTGCCGGCGGCGATCGAACACGAGCGCTACCGCCATCTGATCGTCGATGTCCGCGAGCCGGACTCGTTTCCAGGCGACCTTGAGCCCCAGGTGATCGTGAACGTTGCCGGTGTGCAGGATTCGGCCGACGACATCGCTGCCAACCTGTGTGGCACCATCAACGTGACCGAGCGCTACGCCTTTGTGGGGGAGGGGCTTGCCGCCAAGCCGGCGTCGGCTATCAAATCCGTGGTCAATGTGGGGTCGGCGAGCGGGCATACGGGATCGGAGTTTCCCGCCTATGCCGCCAGCAAGGGCGGCGTTATCGCCTACACCAAGAACCTTGCAAACCGCCTGGCACCGCAGGCCATCGCCAACAGTGTGGACCCGGGCGGCGTTATCACGCCGCTCAACCGTTGCGTGATGGAAGACGAGCACCTGTGGAACCAGATTATGGAGCTCACGCCGCTTAAACGCTGGGCCACTGCCCAAGAGATCGCCGAATGGATCTACTTTGTGGGCGTGACCAACCGGTTCATGACCGGGCAGAGTCTGTTGATCGATGGCGGCGAGGCCGGCCGCACACAATTTATTTGGCCCGAATAATAAACGCGCCCGATGGAAAGCCGTCGGGCGCGTTTTTGATGTATCGATTTTTAGCCGAGGCAAGCCCAGTTGACGGGGGTCGAGCCGTGCTGTTCGAGTAGCCGATTGGCAGCGGAGAAGGGGCGCGACCCCATAAAGGCGGGGAGTTCTGCCGTGGCACGGTTGGCCGAAAGCGGCGAGGGGTGCGTGGAAGCCAGGCAGAACTTGCCGGTTGCCTTGCCTGCGCCGGTCGCGGCGAGCTTGCTCTCGACCATCTGCTGGGCAAAGCGGCCCCATGCCAAAAAGACTATCGGTTGGGGCAGCTGGCAGCAGCGTTCGATAACGTAGTCGGTGAGCGTGCTCCAGCCCAGTTTGGCGTGCGAGTTCGCGGCATGCTCGCGCACGGTGAGCGTAGTGTTGAGAAGCAGGACGCCCTGTTGTGCCCATGGGGTTAGATCTCCTGTGACGGGAATAGGGCAGTCCAGGTCGGCATTGAGTTCCTTGTAGATGTTGCGCAGGCTCGGCGGCAACTTGGTTTGCGTCGCGGGGACCGAGAACGACAGCCCCATGGCCTGGTTGGGCCCGTGATAGGGATCTTGACCCAAGATGACAACCTTGACCTGGTCGGCCGGCGTGTAGGCGAGGGCATTGAGGATGTCGTCTTGTGCCGGGTAGATGGTCTGCTCGGCACGCAAAAGGGCGATGCGCTCGAGCAGCTGGTTCGTAGTGTCACGTACCGGCTGCGGCGCATCGCCCAACCAAGTTGCTATGTTGTGGTCGCGTGTTGCGGCGTCCATGGGGCTCCTTTACGTCAGATGCTCTGTTTGCATCTATTGTAAAGACTTTCGTCGGCCGATATTCGCGTACGTCCCATCGCGCATGCCCCCTCGCGCGACGTGGTGGCGGCCTGGCGCAGCTGGGAGACCATGTCTATCGCCACAAGGCGCTTTATCGACCATATGAGCTCGCATATTGTCCATTAATGACTGGCGGGGCGTTGAGTGCGGTGTTTAGCGGGCTGTCGCTTTGGTTTGGGCGGTGCGATAGGTGCGTGCCGGGTGGCAGAGTAGCACCGCCACGACCATAAAGAATGCCGTGGTGCCCAGGCTGATGGGATAGACCATCATGATGTTCGCAAAGGTGCGGAAGTGCGGGAACACGCAGAACACCCAATAGAAGCGAATGCCGCAGACGCAGATCATGGTGATGAGGGCGGGCATGAGCGAGATACCAAAGCCGCGCAGGTAGCCGGACATGTTTTCGTAGAACATGCTAAAGGCGTAGGCAGGGAAGATCGAGCACACGCGGATATAGCCGATTGAGACGATGTTGGGATCGCTGTTGAACAGCGACAAGATCTCGCGCCCCAGGCCGACAATAACGACAATCGTGGTGAGTGCAACGATACCGCCTTCGGTCAGGCAGACCTTGAGCGTTTTGGTGCACCGGTCAATCTGGCGGGCACCGTGGTTTTGTCCCACAAAGGTGGTGCAGGCCTGACTAAAGCTGTTGAGCAGGTTGTAGCACACGTATTCCAGGCTCATGGCGGCGCTCGATGCCGCCATGACCTCGGTGCCCAGGCTGTTGATGGCAGACTGGATGATGATGTTGGCGACGGCAAAGACGGCGCTTTGGATGCCGGCGGGCAGGCCGATTTTGACGATGCGCTTGAGGGCGACGGGGTCGATAGCCAAGTCGCGTGGGGTGACGCGGACGACGGAGTTGGTCTTGAGCAGGTGGATGAAGAGCGTAGCGGCGCTGACGGTGTAGGCGATGGCGGTGGCGATGGCGACGCCCGCGACGCCCCAGTGGAGTACGGGGACAAAGACGAGGTCCAGGCCAATGTTGAGGACGGTGGACACGGCAAGCGCCTGCAGCGGCATGCGGGTGATGCCGACGGAGCGGAAGATCGCGGCTTCAAAGTTGTAGAGCAAGATCGAGGGCATGCTGAGCAAAAAGACGCGCAGGTAGAGCGAAGCGAGCGGCATGGTTTCGGCGGGAACGTTGAGCGCGGCGAGCATGGGCTCGGCAAAGATCTCGCCCAGCGCGATGACGACAAAGCCCACGAGCGCCATTAAAATCGAGGTATGGACGGCGCGTTTGACCATGTTCTGATCGTTGCGGCCGATAGCGTTGGCGATGACCACGTTGGAGCCAAGTGACATGCCAATGAACAGGTTGAGCATAAGACTGGTAAGCGGAACATTGGAGCCGACCGCCGCCATGGCGAGGGTTCCCTGGTCGCCCGAGAAGTTACCGATGATGACCGTGGCGATGAGGTTCGACAGCTGCTCCAAGATGCTCGTGGCGGCCACGGGGAAGGCGAACAGGGGAATATTGCGCCACAGCGAGCCGGTGGTCATGTCAATGTGCTTAGATACGGTGTCAGCCATATGCTCTCAATCTCTAATATGCTCTTTCGTGCTTATTTGCGCAGATGATGATACTCCTAATGCAACCAGTCGGCACGTAGGGACGTTCCTTTTCTGCCGGCAGCTGGGGACACTCCTTATCTCTTCTAACTAGTCATTCAAGAACGTCCCCAATGACTAGGCGGGGAAGGCGTGCGACAATGGTGGGCGTTGTGTTGTTCGCGCTAAGGAGTTGCCATGTTGTTGTGTCCCGTTTGCCATGAGCCGTTGGTGGACGACGAGCGTGGTGCTGCATGTGCGGGCGGACACCGGTTTGACCGAGCTCGCGAGGGCTATCTATATCTACTACGTTCGTCCAAGAGCGGCGACTCCATGGGCGATCCCAAGTCGCAGGCACGCAGCCGTC
Organism: uncultured Collinsella sp.; assembly: GCA_902494565.1. Taxonomy (GTDB): domain Bacteria; phylum Actinomycetota; class Coriobacteriia; order Coriobacteriales; family Coriobacteriaceae; genus Collinsella. Next base: position 7,644 of record CABUTN010000016.1, read on the forward strand.
GTGACTTTCTGAACCGTGGATACTATGCGCCGTTGCGTGATGCGATGGTTGAGCTGGTGCGCAAGCAGGTGTCTGGGCGCGCCGCGTTTACGAAAGATCCCATGACGCTGCTCGATATTTGCTGCGGTGAGGGCTACTACACCAGCGCCATGGGCGCGGTGCCGGGCGTGGATGCTTACGGTTTCGACTTGGGCAAAGAGATGGTTCGCCTGGCCGCCAAGCGCGGCGATGCAGCCTATTTCGTAGCCAACATGAAGGATATCCCCGTGGCCGATGGCGCCTTCGATATGGTGACCGAGCTCTTTGCTCCCTTTAACGAGCGCGAATTTGCCCGCGTGCTGGCGCCAGAGGGCTCGCTCTACACCGTGGTGCCGGGCGCCCGTCATCTCTTTGGGCTTAAGGAGGTGCTCTACGACACGCCGTACCTTAACGATGAGAAGCTGCCGAAGACCACCGAGCTCGAGTTAGTCGGAATGCAGCGGGTGTCTGCGAATATTACGCTTCAGACCCAGGCCGACATCGAGGCAGTGTTCCAGATGACGCCGTACTACTACCGTACGCGCCCTTCCGACAAAGAACGCCTGGCAAATTTGGACACCCTTCAAACCGACATCGACTTCATCATCGCCGAGTACCGCCACTAACCTACCAAAAAGGGACAGATTTATTTTGGCAGGTTTTATCTGGGCAAACGTAAAGGGCCGACCGCGGAGATGCGCGATCGGCCCTTTTTAGTTGCTTGGCTGAAACAGAGGTTATGAGAAGCGGGCGCTTACAGGCGGTCCTTGTTCTCGGCCTTAACGGCGTGTGCCTGCTGAACAAAGAACAGGTCGTACACCACGACGACAAAGGCGCCAAAGTTGATGGCGTCGCCGCCAAACGCGGGAAGCGTAAGCACCGCTTGGGCAAGCGTGGCGACCGCGGCAACAATACCGAGCTTAAACGCGCCGTCCACCTGCGAAGGCTTGTTGGCGCCCTTGATACCGGCGACGCCTGCGGCAAGGTCGACGAGACCCTTGGCGATAAGCACGACCGCTGCGAGCGTGGCGTACGAACCGTACGTGGAATCGAGACCGCCCGTGGCGATACCGACGCCGGCGGTGACGAGGCTGGCGATGCCCAAAACAAAGTAGATGAGAGCAAGGATTTTGAGAGTCTTGCGAGTGAAGCTCATGGCTGGTCCTTTCGATACGAGTACGCCAACTTGGCGCACCCAATGTACTGCACATATGGTGAAGCACATTGTAGTTCAACGCGGCGATGCATGCGTTTGAAAGCGTCTCTTGCCTGTACGGTCCAACCTTTCAAAAAGGAAAGCTGGACGTAAGCCAAATCGATGGCAGCCCATGTGCGGCGCTGCGATGATGAGGTCGTAACAAGGAGCTGGTCTCAAGGAGGAGCCATGATGTACGGAGCAGGGCAAGTGCGTGAGCCGCGGTCGTTGGGAAGGCGCATGAGTGATTCCGTGATCGCTGCCGTGTGCACGGGATTGATGGCGGTGCTTTGCATTGGGATGCTGTGGGCCATGTCACATGTGGGACAATAGCGGACGGTTGGGTGTCGTCATGAACGGCGCCCACGTATTCGTTTTGCTTGCTAAGGAGTACCCATGGGCGTCGTCGATCCCTTTTCTGTTGCTCGGGCCGCGGGGCTTGAGCTGACCGGGAAGCCCGAGGGCCTCACGCTCACCGACGGCACGATGGAGCTGCGTGCCGATTTTGGCCGCATGCTGCCGCGACTCAAGCAGGGCCGTCTGCAGCAAGAGCTGTTGGTGAAGGCTGCGCGTGCAAAAGGCATCGAGCGGCCGTGGGCAATTGACGCCACGGCAGGCTTTGGCGAGGATTCGCTGCTGCTCGCGGCCGCGGGCTTTGCGGTCGATTTGTATGAGCAGGATTGCGTGATTGCGGCGCTCCTCAAGGATGCCTTGGACCGCGCGGCAGATGATCCGGCGCTTGCGACAGCCGTGGCGCGCATGCGCTTACATGCGGGCGAGGACAGTATTACCGGCCTTCGCCATACGGCTGAGCTGATCGGGCGGGGCGAGCTTGCCGCCCCCGACGTGGTGTATCTGGACCCCATGTTTCCCGAGCGCACCAAGAGCGCGGCGGTGAAAAAGAAGTTCCAACTTTTGCATCATCTGGAACAGCCGTGTGCCGATGAGGAGACGCTGGTCGAAGCTGCGCTTGCGGCGCACCCGCGCAAGGTCGTTATCAAGCGACCGGTGAAGGGGCCACTGCTTGCCGGCGTTAAGCCGAGCTATCAGCTTGCGGGCAAGGCCGTTCGCTACGATGTGTTAGTGCCGCCGCGCCCGTAACTTGCGTGCGATTACCGGCGCTTCGCTAGCGCCGTGCCGATGCGGCGTCTATTTCCATGGGTGCGACGTCAGGTGCCATCCACCGCAGTATTCGCATTTGTAGCAGGCCAAACCACGCCGCCCGCGGTTTTCGCAGTCGGCCATAACTGCCTCGGCCTCGGCGCGCGTATCGTAACGGTTTTTGCGTTCGCACGACTTGTAGCGCCAGGCTTCATTGCGCTCGGCGTTCAGGGCGTCGCGGCGCTCGTCTTCGCGCGCAAACAGGTAGCTCATATCGCCGCCGGTGGCAGCGCCCAAAAACTCGCTTTTGGCCTTTGACCAGGCGGCTCGCTTTTTGCTTCCCATCTGCATCGCGCCCCTCTCCAAACGTTGGTATCATTGCTCAATCAAAGTGATACCAATAAACGTGAGGTCGCCGCGTGATGATCAGAAAAACCCTCGATACCGACATTCCCGCAGTCATGGCTATCTATGACGCGGCCCGCGCCTTTATGCGCGCGCATGGCAACGCCACGCAGTGGCCCGAGGGCACGCCTTCTGCCGAGCAGCTGGCTGCCGATATCGCCGCCGGTGGCAGCTATGTGTGCGAAGTCGATGGTCGCGTGGTGGCGACGTTTGCCTTTTTACCGGGCCCGGACGAGTGCTATGACGTAATTGAGGACGGTCAATGGCGTAGCGACACTCCGTACGCCGTGCTGCACCGTGTGGCATCCGACGGCACCGTGCACGGTATCGCGGCCGCGATGTTTGCCTTTGCCAAGGAGCGTGCCGATCACCTGCGCATCGACACACATCAGGACAACCTGCCCATGCAGGGAGCCATTGCCAAGGCCGGGTTTAAGCGCGCCGGTATCGTATATGTGTCGGACGGTACGCCGCGTGTTGCGTTTGACTGGCTGCGCGAGGCGTAAGAGCGACGCCTCATATCAATAATTCATGCGAACGAAACTGGCCCAGGTGGGGTCATTTTCGTTCGCTGTGCTGATTTGCAAGCCGGCTTTCGCAAGGCGCGAACCTACGAAAATCGCCGCGCGGCAACGCGGGGCGATGAGCTCGGTCGGGGGATAGGGCCCGCTTCGCCCGCCGGCCCGTAAATTGTATCATCCAGTGTGGAACGAGGACGCCCGTTGCCGCGTGCGATGGGCTTGTAATAAGAAGAGAGCCATGTCGAAGCAGGCAGTCGTTGGAATCTTGGCGCATGTCGATGCCGGCAAGACCACGTTGGCCGAGGCCATGCTGTTCAACGCGGGTCGCATTCGCAAGCGCGGCCGCGTGGACGATGGCGATTCGCATCTGGACACTAACGCGATCGAGCGTGAGCGCGGCATTACGATCTTCTCGTCGCAGGCCGTGCTCGACCACGGCGATACCCGCGTCATGCTTGTGGATGCACCAGGGCATGTCGATTTTTCTGCCGAGGCGGAGCGTACATTGCGCGCACTCGACTACGCGATTTTGGTTGTGGGTGCCAACGACGGCGTGCAGGGGCATACCGAAACCCTGTGGCGCCTGCTTGCGCGCTATGATATTCCGACGTTCATCTATATCAACAAAATCGATTTGGAGAATCCCGGCCGTGATGTTTTGCTGGCACAACTTGGGCAGTGTCTTTCCGAGGGTTGCCTGGATGCCAACGAACTGCTGGCGGGCGGCGTCGTTCAGGAGGACGCTGCTGCGTTGGACGAGGCGGCGCTTGAGGAGTTTCTTGAGGCGGGTGAGCTTTCTGTCGCAACGCTGTCACGCATGGTTGCCGAGCGCAAGCTCTTTCCCTGCTTTGCCGGCTCGGCACTCAAGGACCAAGGCGTGGATGAGCTGCTGGATGGCATATGCGCGCTGATGCGCGAACAGGCATGGCGCTCGGAGTTTGCCGCCCGCGTCTACCGCGTGAGCCGCGGGGATCGCGGCGAGCGCTTGGCATGGGTTAAAGTGACCGGCGGCACGCTGCATGCCAAGCAGATGATTAACGGACGTTCCGGTGCCGAGGCGTGGGAGCAGAAGGTCGACCAGGTACGCATCTATAACGGCGAAAAGTATGAGCTTGCTCAAGAAGTTGCTGCTGGCGGTATTTGTGCCGTGACGGGCCTCGCGCACGTTCGCCCTGGTGATGCCCTAGGCGCGGAGCCCGCGGGCGATGCACCTGTCATTGCGCCGGTTCTCACCTATACGGTGCTTCCGGGCGAACGCGATGTCCATACGGTGTTCCAGGCGCTGGCCGAGCTTGCCGACGAGGATCCCATGCTCGGCGTAAGCTGGAACACGCATCTTGAACAAATACATCTGCAGCTTATGGGGGCGGTGCAGCTCGAGGTCGTGCAACGGGTGTTGGCCGATCGCTTTGGCCTTTCGGTTGCGTTTGAGTCTGGCGGCATTCTCTATAAGGAGACTATTTCGCAGCCGGTCGAGGGCGTGGGCCACTTTGAGCCACTGCGCCACTATGCCGAGGTGCATCTACGCCTGGAGCCGTTGCCGGCGGGTTCGGGCGTGCAGTTTGGCACCGTGACCTCGACCGACGAGCTCGATCTTAACTGGCAGCGTTTGGCACTCACCAACGCCATGGAGCGCGATCACCTGGGCGTGCTGACCGGCTCGCCCATCACCGATGTGCGCATTACGCTCACGGGCGGCCGTGCGCATGCCAAACATACCGAGGGCGGCGATTTTCGCCAGGCCACGTACCGCGCGATTCGCCAGGGGCTCATGCAGGCGCGTGAGGCCGGCGCGGCGGTACTGTTGGAGCCGTGGTACCACTTTGAGCTCGAGGTGCCGGGGGAGTGCGTGGGCCGGGCGCTCTCAGACGCCACGCGCATGGGCGCTGAGTACGAACCGCCGGCGATGGCGGGCGATCGGGCAAAGCTTGTGGGTCGCGTGCCAGCATCCGAGGTGCAGGATTACGCGCTGGAGGTGGCTGCCTATACGAGCGGTCGCGGTCATCTGTACCTGGAGTTCGCCGGCTATTCGGCTTGCCATGATGCCGAGCGCGTAATCGAGACTGCCGCCTATGAGCCCGAGGCCGATCTGCCTAACACGCCCGATTCGGTCTTTTGCTCTCACGGCGCCGGCTACACGGTCAAATGGTACGACGTACCCGCCGCGGCGCACGTAAAGGTCGATCCCGCCACCTTTCGCCCCTGGCGGGCAGCAGATGCCGAGTTTTTCGGCCACATGTGACAAAGGGACAGTTCCTTTGTCGTATGCTATTGGTGTAACTTGGTATAAGTTGGTATAACTATTGCCAGGGTTTGCCAATCCGAGGAGGCCGACATGAATCCAAATCCCTTTAAGCCCACGGCTGGCAAGCGGCCTCCGATACTCATCGGTCGCGAGTCGGTCATCGAAGATTTCGAGGAAGGGCTCGATAACGGCGCCGGAGCGCCGGGCAGGCTCATGCTCATTACGGGAAACCGCGGCTGTGGCAAAACGGTTCTCTTGCGGGAGCTGCAGCGTTTAGCTAGCGAGCGCGGATGGGCGGTTGTCTCCGATTCCGCCTCGCTTGGCCTATGCGACCGCCTGGCCGATGCGCTTCGCTCGAATAGGCCAGTTGTGACGTCAATGGAGTTCGGGCCGTCATTTGGCCGGATGTCGGTCGAGGCGGCGCGAGCAAAGGGCGAGACGTTGCGCGGGCTGGTCAACGAGCGCCTCAAGAGGCTCGGTCCAGGCCAGGGCATACTGTTTGCGATTGACGAGGCGCAATCGGCGTCTATCGAGGAACTGGCGGCTCTTGCCGTTCTCTATCAGCAGGTGCTTGGAGACCAGGATGCCACGGGCTTGTCCGATAGCGACCAGCGCGGTCTTGCGCTGGTGTTCGCCGGCTTACCCAGTATGGTTGACGATCTGCTCGAAGAGCCGAGCGTGACGTTTTTGCGGCGTGCCCAGCAGCGTACGCTGGGGGCGATATCTTTGCCCAAGGTGCGCGATTCATATATCCAGACGGTCAAAGACGCTGGTCTTTACGTTGACGCGGAGACGGCGGACCTTGCGGCACGCAAGAGCATGGGGCATCCCTATATGGTTCAGCTGGTGGGCTATTACATGTGGCGCTCTGCTGTCCGACGTGGCTCACAGGTCATCGAAAGGCGCGATGTCGAGGATGGCCATGCGGATGCCGTCTTCGAGTTCTATGAAGCGGTTGACGCGCCCCTGTATTACGGGCTGCGCAGTCCACAGCGCCTTTTTATCGAGGCCATGGCGGTTGACGAGGACAAGCCGACGCGCATGGCGGATATCATTGAGCGCTGCGATCGTACCCAGAGCTGGGCGAGTAAATATCGCGCAAGCCTGATTCGCGAGCGCGTCATCGAGGCTGCCGGATACGGTCTCGTCCGGTTTACCGTGCCCATGCTGGGCGCGTACATTCGCGATCGAGTTTTATGGCATGAGTAGGGTGATAAAGGTGACGGAACAGAAGATGAGCCCGCAGGCTATCGAGGTGCGTGGCGCGCGCGTTCATAACCTTAAAGACATCGATATCGATATTCCGCTGGGAAAGCTTGTGGGCATTGCCGGCGTGTCGGGTTCGGGCAAGAGTTCGCTGGCGCTGGGGGTTCTTTATGCCGAGGGCTCGCGTCGCTACTTGGAAGCACTCAGCACCTATACTCGCCGTCGCCTAACACAGGCCGAACACGCCCAGGTGGACGAGGTACTGCACGTGCCGGCGGCGCTCGCGCTACACCAGCGTCCGAGCGTGCCGGGCGTGCGTTCCACTTTTGGCACCATGACCGAGCTCAACAATAGCCTGCGTCTGCTCTTTAGCCGCTGCGCCCATCACGTGTGCCCGCATTGCGGGGCGCGTGTGGAGCCGAGCCTTAACGTGGCTGCGGGCCTGTCGCTCACGTGCCCCGCATGCGGTCGCGAGTTCTACGCGCCGGGTGCCGAGGACCTTGCCTTTAACAGCGGCGGCGCGTGCTCTACCTGCGGCGGCACTGGTGTCATGCGCGAGGTGGACGAGGCGAGCTTGGTGCCCGACGAGTCAAAGACTATCAACGAAGGCGCGGTGCTTCCCTGGGGCACGCTCATGTGGGATCTGATGAAGCAGGTGGCAGGCGAGATGGGCGTACGCACCGACGTGCCGTTTAACCAGCTCACGCCTCAAGAGCGCGACATCGTGTTTCATGGTCCGGCGGTTAAGAAGCACATTCTCTACGTTCCCAAAAACGGCGAGGGCGCCACGCCGCTCGATTTCACCTATTACAACGCTGTCTATACCGTCGAGAATGCGCTCGCCAAGGTCAAGGACGATAAGGGCTTAAAACGCGTCGCGCGCTTTTTGCGCGAGGGAGCATGCCGCGATTGCGGCGGCACGCGTCTCTCCGAGGCTGCGCGCCAGCCCCAGGTGCGTGGTATCAATCTGGCGCAGGCCGCGGCCATGACGCTGGGCGAGGCGATTGAGTGGGTGCGCGGGGTGCCCGCATCCTTGCCGCCCGAGATGCAGCCCATGGCGACGGATATCTGCGATTCGTTTTTGGGCGCGGCCCGTCGTCTGGTCGATCTGGGCCTCGATTACCTCTCGCTCGACCGCGCCGGTGCCACGCTCTCCACGGGTGAGCGCCAGCGCGTGCAGCTTGCTCGCGTGGTGCGCAATCGATCGACAGGCGTGCTTTATGTGCTGGACGAGCCTTCGATTGGCTTGCATCCTGCCAATGTCGACGGCCTGGTGGGCGTGATGCGCGATCTGGTGGATGACGGCAACACCGTGGTTGTTGTCGACCACGATACGCGCGTACTGGCGGAAGCCGACTATCTGGTTGAGATGGGTCCCGTTGCTGGAGCAGGCGGCGGCAATGTGATTGCTGCGGGCACGGTAGACGAGGTCGAGCAATCGCGGGGCAGCCGCATCGCTCCGTTTTTGCGCGCAGAGCCCAAGCGCTTGCGTCCGCAGGTGACTGACGACGACATGTTCGATCAGGGCCATATCCGCATGGCAACCGAGGCCATCCATACCGTCAAACCGCTCGAAGTCGATATCCCGCGCGGCCGCCTTGTCGCGGTAACGGGCGTTTCGGGTTCGGGCAAGACGACACTGGTGCTCGAGACGCTCATCCCGGCACTCAAGGCGCAGGCAGCTGGCGAGCGCCTGCCGGGGCACGTGCGTTGGGTCGATGCCGAGGGTATTGCCCGCGCAAACCTGATTGACGCTACGCCCATCGGCGCCAACGTGCGCTCGACGGTCGCAACCTATGCCGACATCCATGATGAGCTGCGCCGCGCCTTCGCCCGTACGCCCGAGGCCAAGGCAGCCGGCTACAAGGCGGGCGCCTTTAGCTACAACACCGGCGCCTTGCGCTGCCCTACGTGTGACGGCACGGGCTCGATATCGCTCGACGTGCAGTTTTTGCCCGACGTCGAGATCGTCTGCCCAGCATGCCGTGGTTCGCGCTACGCCGAGGCCGCCTCGCATATCCATCGCGAGGGTAAGGACGGGAGCTTGCTGACGTTGCCGCAGCTCATGGACATGAGTGTGGACGAGGCCATCGACGCCACACTGGGACTCAAGAAGGTTCAGGCGCGCTTGCAGACCTTGCACGACTTGGGCTTGGGCTATCTCACGCTCGGTGAGCCCACGCCGGCGCTTTCGGGCGGCGAGGCACAGCGCCTTAAGCTCGCGAGCGAGATGGGCCGCGTGCAGGATGATGCCGTATTCGTGTTCGACGAACCCACGATTGGCCTGCATCCGCTCGATGTTCAGGTGTTGCTGAGTGTGTTTGACGGCCTCGTTGCCAAGGGCGCCACGGTTATCGTGATCGAACACGATCTCGACCTTATCCGTAACGCCGATTACGTGATCGACATGGGCCCGGGCGGTGGCGACGCGGGCGGGCAAATCGTCTGCGCCGGTACGCCGGGCGACATCGTGGCCTGCTCCGCAAGCATCACCGGCCGCTACCTATAGACAATGAGGCAAAGGGACAGCCCCTTTGCCTCATTGATGCCTATTTCACGCATTGAGCCGCGAGATAGTCGCGGAAGAATGGCAATTCAAATGCGACGAGCCCTCGTCCTCGTTCCCCGATGATGCCGGCATCTATCATTCGGCGTCGGTAGCGGGAGACCTGCTGCGGCGAACGCTTAAGGCGCTCGACAAGGTCGGCGGTGGTGGACTCTTCCTCGTCATCGAGCATGGCGATGAGGAATCGCTTGTCCTCTGCAGTGAGTTCCCGATAGGTTGCCGCGAGGATTCGGTCGTCCATCTCGTCGCGCGCGATTTTGATTCCCAGGTCAAAGTCGCGTGACGAGATTTCCTTCGAATCGCTTGTGAGATCCCAGGCACGGTAGCCTACGAGTTGCAATAGGAAGGGAAAACCAGAGATCGAGCGAACGGCTCTATCGATTCCCTCAGCATCTGCCAGGCGATCGTTTTCCTGGATTGTGCGAATCAAGGCCTCGCGTACGTCATAGTCGGCAATGCGACCCAGATGATATTGTTGGGCGCGGCGAAGGAACGAGACCGTCTTGTGGTTCAGCAACGTCGAGACGTTGTTGGGAAGTCCCGCCATGAGCAGGGCGACGCGTTTCCCATCGGTCACAAAGTGCTGATACGTCGCTGCGAGCTGAATCATTTCGTCGAGTGTCGGGTCCACCTCGTCAACCGTGACGAGCAGACCGGTGCCTGCCTCGTTGAGCTGGTCGATGATGTCGCTCATGCGATAACGCCAGGTTGAGGCATCGTGAACGCGATTGACCTCGATGCTGCCGAGCGGTGCAATTCCGAGACCGGTGACTTCGAAGTTCTTAGACGGGTCGATAAGATGGCCGGCGGCGCGTTTCGCCCCGAACTCGATTTCCTCAAGCATTCCCGGGAGCGCGGTCGTCTTTACGGCTATCCAGCCGTGGGATTCCGCCCTTGTCGCGAGCGACGACATGAGAGCAGTTTTACCGGTTCCACGCGCGCCTGAGAAGATCGAGGTCAATTCTGGGCGCCTGCGCTGGCTCAAGAAGGCACGGTCCAAATCCCGAATAATCTGTTGTCTGCCAGCGAGATGGGCAGGAACCTCACCAAAACTGGGGGTAAACGGGTTCTCGAGATATTTCACAAGGCTCTCCTTTCACACCGCCGTTTAACTTCATTTTACTTTAGTTAATTCTGATTAAAAGTGAGGGCTCTTTATCTAGAGCATCAATTAGGCGTGTGTGCCATCGGCGTGGCGCTTGAATGTGACAAAGGGACGGTCCCTTTGTCACATTCCCGGAAAGCCTGTTTGGCGCAGGGCTTCGTAGAGGACGATGGCGGCGCTGTTGGAGAGGTTGAGTGCGCTGATGCGGTAGTCGTCCGGGTTGACGAAGTTGCCGCAGATATCCTGTTGAAGGATGGTCTCGTGGCTGTCCTCGGTATGCCCGAGCGATTCCTCGTGAGCTTCCCAAGCCTCGGCGTTATCGAGTGAGTCGCAATCGCGCAGCATGGGGATGCGCTCGCAACGCTCGGGCGCCGCGGCAAGCAGTGGCTCGGGAATGCCCGAGCTCTCGCTGCCAAAGACCAAAAAGTCGCCGTCGCGGTAGGTGCTTTGCGCATAGGTACGGCGCGCCTTTTTGGTCAGCAGATGCAGGCGGGCATCGGCGGGGGAGAGACCGTTGCGCGCAAGAAAATCCTCCCAGCCGGCATAGGTCGTCACATCCAAGTTTTGCCAGTAGCCCAGGCCGGCGCGACGTACCGTTTTGTCGTCGAGCGAAAACCCCAGCGGCTCAACCAGATGCAGACGGGCGCCGGTGACCACGCAGGTGCGGCCGATATTGCCCGTATTGGCCGGAATCTCGGGCGCATACAGCACAATGTTGAACATGAATCTCCTTGGCTCAGAACGAAAAACCACCACGAAGGGGACAGGCACCTTCGTGGTGGTTTGGCGGTTACGTGGGCGGAAAATGCCCGCTTGGATAAACCTAGGCGCGGTGCCAGTCGGTCAGGCAGGCATCGAGGGAGGCGATGAGCGCATCCTTGTCCATGTGACGGCCGATGATGCACAGGCTCGTCATACGGTCGCCCGTCTCGTCGTCCCAAATCTGCATGATCTCGGGGTTCTCGTTGATGATCTTCTGCTTCTCGCCCTCGGGCGCCGAGTCGACAAACAGGCCGTTCTCCATCAGGCGCATCTGGTGGCCGGCCTGCTCAAACATGTAGCACATGTCCGGATCGCCGGTCTGCCACAGCGGACCCTTGACGCGGATGACCTCGTCGGGCCACTCCTGCTCAACAAAATCGGTGAACTTTTGCAGGTCAAACGGCTTGCGGCGCGAGTACACAAAGGTCTCGATGTCGTACTCGAGCACCTCGGGGTCGTCGTGCTCCTCGGGATGCTCCATGGCCTCGATCCAGGCGGCGGAGTTGTAGGCGCGCATAAAGTCGAAGCGGTCGGTGTCGAGCAGCTCCTCCATGGGGACCTCGCCGTTTTGAGCCTCGACAATTACGGCGTCCTTCTGCAGGCTGCGCACGATGGCCTTGAGCTCGGCGATCTGCTCGGGCGTCACGGTATCGGTCTTGTTGAGGATGAGCGTGGAGCAGAACTCGATCTGCTGGATGAGCAGGCTCTCGATGTCGTCCTCGTCGATATCCTCGGCCAGTAGGTCGCGACCGCCGTTGAACTCGTCGTACATGCGGGCGCAGTCGACCACGGCCACGATGTTGTCGAGCGCGAGCTTAGGCTCGCCGCCCACCTTGGCCTCGTCGCAGAAGCTCGAGATGGTGTAGGCGATGGGGATGGGCTCGCAAATGCCCGAGGCCTCGATGATGATGTAATCGAAGTTGCCCGAATCGGCGATGCCCTGCAGCTGGTTGGCCAGGTCATCCGAAAGCGTGCAGCAGATGCAGCCGTTGGTGAGCGGGATGAGGTCGTCGGTCTCGGAAAGGCCGCCGTCGGCGATAAGGCTGGCGTCCACATTGATCTCGCCGATATCGTTGACGATCACGGCGGCGCGGATACCGCCGTCGTTAGCGAGGATGTGGTTGAGCAGCGTGGTCTTGCCGGCACCGAGGTATCCGGTAAGCATGATGATCTTCACGGGTTTGTTGGGCATGTGCCCTCCTTTGTTAGACATGGCTTACAGTTGAATCTTATGCCAAACGCCTGCTCTTATACCCACGCGCCGGCAAATAACACAAGCTACTCCCAGGCTCCCCATACATCGGGGCAATAACCGACGGTGGCCTTTTTGCCGTTGCGCACGATGGGTTCGGCCAAGACCTGCTGGTTCTCGAGCAGCTTGTCGAAGCGCTGACTGGGGGTAAGGTGCTGGATGAGCGCGAGCGTTTCCTCGTCCTTGGCTTTGGGGTTGAGCAGCTTGTCGATGCCGCCGACCGCTTGCATCACGCTCGTGAGCTCGCCCTTGCTCATCTCCTTTTCCTTAAGGTCGATAAACTGCACCTTAATGCGGCGCTCCTTAAAATAACGCTGCGCCTTCTTGGTGTCGAAGGACTTCTTGGTGCCAAAAATCTGCACGTTTATGTATTTGTTCCGCCGTTCTACCTGATGAAGTTGGTCGTTGCGCGATCTGCCTCGGGTGCGTTGATGCCGGCGGCCTGTCCTGCCTCGATACAGCGCAGGAGCCAGGCCATGTTTTTGCCGATGTTTCGCATGGTGGCAAGGCCCTCGGCATCCCCATCGGCGTCGCCGGGCACGCGGCCAAACACGTTGTTCCAGTACGTGGAGGCGACCACGGGCATCTGGTTGATGGTGAAGTACTTGTTGAGCACATCGAAGGTGGTCGATGTACCGCCGCGACGGGCGACGGCGACGGCAGCGCCCGGCTTGTGTGCAAAGGCTTTGCCTCCGGCATAGAAGGCGCGATCGAGGGCCGAGAGGATGCGCCCGCTGGGGTGCGCATAGTAGACGGGCGAGCCGAAGACAAAGCCGTCTGCCTGCTCGGCGGCAGCGATGAGCTCGTTCACCACGTCATCGTCAAAGGTGCAGCGACCGCCAAGTTTGCCACACTGGCCGCAACCGATGCAATCGCGAATGGGCTTGGCGCCCAGCTGAAACACCTCGGTATCAATGCCTTCGGCATTGAGTTGCTCAGCGACCTCGGCGAGTGCGCGGGCGGTGTTGCCGTTTGCCTTGGGGCTGCCATTGACCAAAAGAACCTTCATCACAAACTCCCTCTGCTGTCGGTGACTTCTGCGGAGGATTATCGCACGAGAGGGTAGATGGCGTGGGGCGCGATGTGAAACGGCTTGTGTTTCACATCGCGCCCCACGACGCTAGTCCAACTTGGTGCCCGGTACTTGCGGTGCCTCTTTAAGCAACGCTTTGAGCTCGTTCAAAATGGAAACGGGCTGTCGATCGACAGCGTCCAGATGAAGCGTCGCCACACGAATGGGCGGCTGATATTCAAGCGAGCCGATGAGCACGGGAGAACCCAGGAACCGCTCGATTTCGTCTGCGATCGCGTCGGTCTCTTCGGGATCAAAGTCGTCGAAAAGCGCCACGAATGTCGGCCCCGTCGAGCGGAACAGGCGACCCTTGCCGCGCGAGCATTCCATAAGGCAGGCGGCGCTTTCGGCGAGTACGCGGTCGCCTGCGTCAAATCCAAAGCGGGCATTGACCTCGGCGATATCGTCAACCTTAATGGCAATAAAGCCTGCCTCGCGCGCCACGCGACGCATTTCGCCAATGGCGTTGACCAGGGCGTGAATATCGCCCAGGCCCGTTACCGAGTCGGTCGTATCCGCTAGGCTTCGGTTGATGATAATGCCCACATACATGCTGGGCTCGGTATCGGTGCCGTCCAAGCGGTAGCCTGTGCAGTCGCAAAGCGCGTACGCTCCGGTGGCATCCATTACGCGATACTGCATGTAGTGGAAGTGCCACGTGCCGTTTATCACCATGTCGAGCTCGGCGCGTACGTTGTCGCGGTCCTCGGGATGAACGCGGGCGAGCCACATGTCGACCGAGTTAAAAGGGTGCTGGGAGGGCAGGTCAAAATTGCGCACGGCGTTGACCGACCATTGCGATTCGCCCGTATCGAGATTGAGGATAAATGGATAGCGCGTCTCGGAGCTCATGGAGATTGCTTGGAACACCCGGTCGTTGCACGGAAACTGCTCGGCGATTGGGTGTTGCGGCGCGTCACTGTCTTTCGGTTGCTGCACACGATGCATAAGCTTATAGCGATACATCTTGCGATCGGCATCCATCGTCATCTGGCGACGCGTGTCGCCTGCAAGCGGGTCGACGCGCGAGCAGCCAAAACTAAAACTAGAGATCATGGGCGCTTTATCGTCTGATGTCGCCTCGATAAGGTCGGCGCGTACCCGCTCAAGGCGCTGCTCGAGCTCGGCTTCGCCTGTCGTGGGGGACACGAGTACAAATTCGTCTCCACCGATGCGGAACAGCATCTCATTGTGCTCCATTGTTTCAGTGAGCGCGCGGCAGATGCTCAGAATATGGCGATTGCCCTCGGCGTGGCCAAACTTATCGTTGCAGTGCTTAAGGTGGTCGATGTCAATATAGGCGCAGGTGAAGGGGTCGCCTGTGCGCCAGAGTTGCTCGACGCGACGGTCGAGTCCGCCACGGTTGCCCAAGTTGGTGAGCGGATCGATATAGGCGTTGCACTCAAGCAACTGCCGCTCTTGTTGCAGGATGGCGTGCGTCTTCTGCAGCTGCTCACCAATGGCGTGCAGTTCTGTGGGCAGCGCGGCAACATCGAGCTCGGCGGTCGAGACGCCATTCGCAAGTCGCTGAAGATAGGTAATAACCGATTGCTCGCCCAGGCGATAGGACTCGTTCATGATGCATAACCTCCTTGGGCGAGACAGTGGTCTGTATCATATCCCCAATTCAACTCGATTTGGGAATACAAGTTAGCCAATGGGGACAAGCATGTCCCTTAACGGTAGCGTCCTGCGCGCGAGCGTATCAATTGTTATTGCCACCATCGAGCAATACCTCAAAATCTTCCGCCGGCATTGGGCGGTAGTAGAGGAAGCCCTGGGCGTAGCGGGCGCCCATTTGTCGTAGCATGTTCGCCTGCTCATTTGTCTCGACGCCTTCGACCACGACGGGCAGATGGAGCGAATGCGCCATCTCGAGCATCGATGAAATGATTTGCGTGCTGCGGCCATGATCGCCGTCGACGGGCACAAATGCGCGGTCGAGCTTGATGATGTCGACGTTGACGTTCTTGAGCATCGCGAGCGTGGACTGACCGGTGCCAAAATCGTCCATATAGGTCGAGAAGCCGCGGGCGTGCAGGTCGGCCGTCAGTTTGTCCACGGCCTCGGACTCTCCCGTATAAGCCGTCTCGGTGATCTCGATACGCATGAGCTTGGGCGGTAGGTTGTTCTGGGCGGCAAGCGCTCCCATATATTCGGCAACGTCGCAGGCAAGGATATCCACGCGCGACACATTAAGCGAGATCGGAACCACACGAAGTCCTCGATTGATGCGTTCGCGCAGCCACGAGGCGACACCCTGCCAAATGTATTTGTCGAGCGTCACCACAAAGCCGCTTTCCTCGAGAGCGGGGATAAAGGTGGCAGGTGAAATGAGGGAGCTATCTTTGTCAATCCAGCGCGTGAGCGCCTCGGCGCCAATAATCTCGCCGGTTTTCATATCGACCTGGGGCTGCAAGTGATAGGTAATGCGACCGTTTGAGAGCGCATACTGGAATTCGGTCAGCGTGCGGTGGAACGCGACTTCGCGCTCGTACTCCGCGGGGCAGAAAATGGCAATGCGCTCCTTAAAGTCGTTTTTTGCGCGTTGATTGGTATACATGGCCTTTGCCTGCGCATCGATGGTGATTTCCTCACTGGAGTCGATGGGGTAAACGCCCATGGACGGCCAGAAGCCTACGCCGTCATCATGTCTGGCTACGGCCTCGCGAACGCGGCTATAGATTTGATGGATGGTGTTGTGCTCAAAGGGGATGAGTATGCAAAAGTCGTCTTGGCCCCAGTGCCCTGCGACGCCCATATCGCCATTCTCGATATTCTTGAGGACCGTGCCCACATCGGCGAGCACGCGGTCGCCCTCGGCCTGGCCGTGCCATTCATTAAACAGGCGCATGTGGCCCATGTCGACCGTGGCGACGCACCAGGTGCCGTCGCGCCTTGTCTTGAGAAATGTATTGGCGCGCCGCATAAACTCACTGGGTCGATAGAGGCCCGTGAGCGAGTCGATGCGTTCGGCTATGGCGCTTTTACGCTCAGCCTCGGGTATGGGGAGGCTGTCGTTGGGAACAAGTCCGCCGGCCGTGCGAAGGCGACGGTCGAGTTCGCCTAAAACGGCGGTCGTCTGATGAGTTAAGTGCTCGTAAAAGGCCGGGACGACAAGACAGACGGGAGTAATGGTGTCGCCTGCGATTCGAATAGGAGCGAAAACGGCCTCTTTAAGGTGGCGGGTCAGTTGCTCGAATGCCTCGCGGCCCAAATCGTTGCTGAGCACGACGAACTGGACGCTTCGTGAACGGAAGACCCGGCTTCTGCCGCGGGTGATCGACAGCATGCGGCCTGCGTATTCGGCAAGCATGTTGTCGACAGCCTCGGCCCCGTAGAGCTCGTTGAGCTTTGCCGTGCCACGAACGCGCACCGCTATAAGGCCCGTCTCGCAACGGTCGCGACGGCAGGCATCGATAGCGTTGACTAGCATGCGCTGCGTTCCGAGGCCAGTGGCGGCGTCGACGGTTTCGACAAGTGAGTGGTTGACGAGCTCGCCGACGTAAAGCGAGGGGACATTTCCGTCGCCATCGATACGAAACCCGCGAACACGGCAGAGGACGTAGCCGCCGGCGGCATTGCGTACACGGTACTGCATGACTCGACGGTGCTTGGTGCCGTTATAGACTTGGTCGATGTCGTCGATACAGGCTTCAAGGTCATCGGGATGGACGCGCGTTTTCCAGTAATCGCGGTAGTTGTCTATATGCTCCGAAGGAAGACCGAGATCGCGCAAGGCACCTTGCGACCAAAGGATGCGATGTTTGTCCAAGTTCTCGATAAAGAAATAACGACCTTCGTTGAGCATCGAAAACGCGTCGAAAACGCGGTCGCTTATTTCGAAGTCGTCGGCGTGGACTTGCGTGATATTGCGTCGATCAAGGTGCATGGCATGACGTAGCTTGTAGTCGTACATGCGATGATCGGCATTGAGTGTCATACGATTGGGGGCTTCACCCAGGGCGGGGTCGGCGTGTGACACTCCGTAGCTAAACGAGTGAGGCATCTCGGAATCGTTGTTTTTGAGCAGGATCGTTCGACAGTGTTCCAGACGTTCGGCGAGGTCGTCCTCGGTTGCAATCGTAGATAAGATGGCAAACTCATCGCCTCCCAGACGAAATGCCGCCTCGTCTACCTTCATATACAGCTTGAGATAGAGGCTTACCTGCAAGATATAGCGGTTACCTTCGTCATGTCCAAAGATGTCGTTGCAGTGCTTAAGGTTATCGATGTCGATAAAAGCCATGGTCACGGGCAGTTCCTGTTCCCAGATTTCCTCTAAGGAATGGGCAAAGCCGCCGCGGTTGCCAAGTCCGGTGAGCTGGTCGGTAAAGGCGGTCCTGATCAGATCCTCCTGACGCTCGAGAAGGTCACGGACGGTCTTTTCGAGTGTTTCGGTGTAATTGCTGTCAGTGTCCATGTTGTAAGCGGCTTTCTGAGGACGGGGCGGATTGCGTCGGGCGAGCTCGTTGTGCACACGCGTTGTCGTTCAGCGCCTTGCGTGTATCCAGGCCCCCGCCTTGCTGCGTTGCTGGGCTAATTTTTCGGCTAGCGTTCGCCGTTGATAACTGCTGAGTAGTATGAACAGCAGTATATGATTGTATACGGGCACCCATGCTGCGGGAGGATATTATTCGCCAAACAGTGGCGCGACAATGCGATGTTCGATGAAAAAATGCAACTGAGACGATATATGTTGACGGGTATACTTGTCTCGGTTTAAATCGCAGAAACGGAGATGGTCGTATGGCGCAGCCAGATACGACGCGCACGGTGGGGCTTGCACTCGAGGGAGGCGGCTACCGCGGTATGTATACGGCGGGCGTGCTCGACGTATGGATGGAGCACGGCTTAACTTGCGACCATATGGTGGGTGTCTCGGCGGGCGCGGCGTTTGGCTACAACTTTAAATCGCGCCAGATCGGTCGCGCCATTCGTTACAACAAGGCCTATTGCGCCGACAAGCGCTATGCGAGCGTGACGAGCTGGTTGCGAACCGGAGACATGTTCAATGCCGATTTTGCCTATCACGAGGTGCCCATCGAGCGCGATCCCATCGACCTGGAGACATATCGTGCCTGCCCCATGCGGTTTACGTGCGTGTGTACCGATATCGAGACGGGCAAGGCCGTCTATCACGATTTGCCGTATGGTGACGAGCGCGATATCGAGTGGATCCGGGCGTCGTCGGCGATTCCCGTGGCGACGCGTCCTGTCGCCATTGAGGGCCGCAAGTACCTAGATGGCGGCGTGGCTGATTCCATTCCCAGCGCTTGGCTGTTTGCGCAGGGCTATGACCGCAACGTGGTGGTGCTGACGCAGCCGGCGGGCTTTATAAAGCAGCCCAACAGCGTGATGCCCATGCTGCGTCGCGCGTATCGCCGCTATCCGGAGTTTGTTGCGGCGCTTGAGCATCGGCATGAGGCCTACAATGCCGCGCTCGACGACTTGGCGCGCCGCGAGACGGCCGGCGAGGTTTTTGTAGTGCGTCCGAGCGAATCGGTGAAGGTGCCGTCGCTGTGCCGCGAGCCCGATGAGCTCGAGCGCATCTATCAGATCGGCCGTCGCGATGCAGGGGCGACTTTGCCGGCGTTGGAAGCGTATCTGGCGGAGTAGGGGCCGCGGCGGAAAGTTCATCCCGGAATATGTGTTCAGACTGGGATGCAGTTTCCCACTGCCCCTCTATACGGAAAGCGCATCCCGGAATGGAGGTCCAAACTGGGATGCGCTTTCCGCTATTGAAGATATGAGGATGCGAATCAGCTGCTCGGCTTATGTCTATGCCTGCTGCCAGGTGTCGACGAGCTCCTTGGCTGCGGCGTGGGGGTCGTCGGCGCTGCAGACGGCGCTCACCACAAAGAAGCCATCGACGCCGGTGGCCTTGAGCTGCGGCAGGTCGGCCGTCTTAACGCCGCCGCCCACCACGATGGGCACGGGGCTTGCCGCGTGGAGTGCGGCCAGATCCTCAAAGCTTTTGGTGATGATGGAGCCATCGGCTGCGCGTCCGCAGTCGCGCTTGGTCTCGGTCTCGTGCAGCGGGCCTACGCCTAGGTAGTCGACCAGGCTCATGTCGGCGGTCTTGACGTACTCGAGCATCTCCTCGCAGCGGGCCGAAAGACCCACAATGGCATCGGGGCCCAAAAGTTTGCGGCAGACCTCGACGGGAATATCGCTCTGGCCCACGTGTACGCCATCGACAGCGATGCCCTGCTCGCGCGCGGCGAGCACGCAGTCAAGGCGGTCGTCGATCAGTAGGGCGACCTGACCGGTCTTGCCGGCCTGCGCGATTGCCTGCGCGGCGTCGCCGGTCAGCGCAATGATCTCGCGGGCGCTTGCAACCTTGGAGCGCACCTGGATGCAGGTAAAGCCGGCGTCGAGCGCCTGCGCCACCACATCGCCCACGGGGCGCCCCAGCGTGTTTTCGGGGCCGAGTACCAGATAGGCCGAGATATCAAGGTTGTCGCGGATGCTCATCGTGCTTCCTCCTGCTTTTTGATCTGTGCTTCCATGCGCTCGAGCTTGCCGGTCATGGTGTCGGTAAATCCGGGTCGAATATCGGCTTTGAGCACGACTTCGGTGCGGATGCCCTTGCTCGCCAACACAAAGGTTGCGTCGCGCACGACCTGCATGACCTCGTCCCAGTCGCCCTCGATCTCGGTGAACATCGAGGTGGTGCGGTTGGGAAGGCCGCTCTCGCGAATGACGCGCACGACCTCGGCGACCTCGGCGGACAGCTCGTCGCCGGTGCCGCATGGGGCGATGGCCACGGCGACGAGCGTGTTCATGCCGGCATTGGTTGCGGGCTCGGACATGGCTTATGCCTCCTCGAGCTCGAGTTGGTTATCGGCGATGTCCTGGGCGGTCGCGCGGTAGAGCTCGTCGATAAAGGCGACCTTAAAGCTTGCCGGGGCATCGGCGACGGCGGCGGCACGCGTGCCGGCAACGTTGTAGACGGCGGTGCCGCAGACGGCTGCCGTAAACGGGTCGGCGGCGCAGGCGTACACGGCCAGCACGCCGCCCTGCGAGCAGCCGCAGCCGGTGATCTTGGACATGAGCGGGCTGCCGCCGTGGGACTTGGCCACGGTCGTGCCGTCGGTAATCAGGTCGACTTCGCCCGAGACGACCACGGCGCCGCCGGTGTAGCGGGCGAGCGCCACGGCGGCATCGCGGGCGGCGTCGACCGTGTCGGTGGTATCGACGCCGCGTACGCGGCTCAGATCGGCCGCCTCGCCCTCAAGACCCCACAGGCCGGCGAGCGCAATGATCTCGGAGGCATTGCCGCGCACGATGGCGGGCTTGTACTGCTTGAGCTCGTTTACCAGCTGGGTGCGCAGGCTACCGATGCCCAGGCCCACCGGATCGAGCACCCAGGGCTTGCCGGCGTCGTGTGCCGCCTTGGCCGCTCGGGGAATCGTCTGCTCGTAGATGGGGAAGAGCGTGCCCATATTGAGATAGATGGCGCCGCCGCCGGCAACGAGTGCCTCGCCTTCGTCGGGCAGATAGACCATGGCGGCCGATCCGCCCACGGCGAGCTGTGCGTTGGCGACAAAGTCGATCGTCACCGTGTTGGTGATGGAGCCGGCCATCGGATTGGTGGCGCGAATCTCCTCCACGGCCTTGACCATATGCTGCTTAAGCTGTTCCGAATCAATCACTGCACATGCCTCCTTGGCATAGAAAAGGGGCGCTGTGCATAGACAGCGCCCCTGTAAAGGCGGCATGCTCCCTACGCCAGCATTAACTGACAGGTTCAAAGGATTGGGCCCCATGCCCTCTCAGCCTTGTGGTTTGCACCGCCGGCACTCCCGCATCGAATCTGTTGTTCCCTATACTAGCGCACCTGCCAAAAAGGGACAGGTTTATTTTGGCAGGTAACAACTGGGACTTTGCGTTTTCCCAGATGAAACCTGCCGAAATAAACCTGTCCCTTTTTGGCAGGTCGGTACAATAGATGGGATTAAGAATGACCGAGGGGACTCTATGATCAAACTTGTGCTGACCGATATGGACGATACACTGATTCCAGCCGGGCATGACGGCGCCAGCGACTACGCCATTGAGGGTATTCATGCCATGCAGGCGGCGGGTTTGCACTTTGGGCCGGTTTCGGGTCGTCAGCCGTCCGCGATGGGCTGGATGTTCAAAAACCGTTCCGGGTGTTATTCGACCGGTGCGTTCTGTAACGGCCAGGTGATGTTTGTTGACGGCGAAGTAGTCGCCTCGCGCGCAATCGACAACGATGCTCTGATGCGTTTGGCCGACTATCTGGAGCAAGAGACCGACGATACATTTCTAAAAGTCTACAGCCTGGGCGATGACTTTTGGGGCAACGATGCCCATTGTGTGACGAGTGACCCCGAGCGCGTTCGTCGCGCCATGGAGTCGGGCGGCAACGCGTGGCTCAAAGGCGAAGAGGCCCCATGTCGTCCCGTCGTCGATGACGCGTCGGTGTTTAAGGCGAATATCTGGAGTGCCCGTTCGCGTGAGGAGCTCGCGGAGCTACGTGAGCGCGTTGCCGCTGAGGTGCCGGAACTCTCGCTTGTGTTTCCCAACAACCGAGTGCGCCTGTTCGACATCCTTCCGGCTGGTTGGGACAAGGGCTGCGCTGCGCTGGAGCTGGCGCGCGCTTTGGGCCTGACGCCCGACGAGGTGGCCGTATTCGGCGATTCTGATAACGATTTGCCCATGATCGATGCCGTTCCTAACTCCGTTGCAGTCGCCAATGCCAACGAGGCCGTCACGGCTGCCGCACGCTGGCATATCGGCGCTGCGGCAGATGATGCGGTTGCCGGGGCTCTGCATCAGATTGCCGCCTGCGCCGCGACGGGGGAGATGCCGTCGTTTATGCGTCAAATGGACGCGGCAGGTTTTGGCGTCACGAACGTCTAGGGAGAAGGCTATGAAGCTTCAGCAGCTCAGATATGTTGTTAAGGTTGCCGAATGCGGTAGCATCACCGAGGCCTCGCGCCGGCTCTTTGTGTCGCAGCCCTCGATTACCGCGTCGATTCGCGATCTCGAAAACGAGATGGGTGTGCATATCTTTGAGCGCACCAACAAGGGCGTCATTGTGTCCGAGGAAGGCGAGACCTTCTTGGGCTACGCGCGCCAGGTGCTCGACCAGGCCGACCTGCTCGAGGGCAAGTACAAAGGCACGTCCGAGCAGGTGCCGCACTTTAGTGTGAGCTGCCAGCATTATTCCTTTGCCATTAATGCGTTTGTCGATGTGATCCGCGAGTTCGATGCCGCGCGCTACGACTTTACCCTGCGCGAGGAGCAGACCCACGAAATTATCGAGGATGTCGCGCATATGAAAAGCGAACTCGGCATCCTGTATCTGTCGGAGCACAATCGCGAGGTCATCGAGCGCATGCTTGCCGCCAACGAGCTCGTGTTCGAAGGGCTCTTCTGCGCCACGCCGCATGTCTTCGTCTGCGCCGACCATCCGCTGGCGGGCCGCTCCAGCGTGACGCTCGAGGATCTGGAAGACTACCCGTTCCTGTCCTACGAACAGGGCAGCTACAACTCGTTTTACTATTCCGAGGAGCTGACCTCGACGTTCGAGCGTCGCAAAAATATCCGCGTGCGCGACCGTGCGACGTTGTTCAATTTGGCCATGGGCCTCAACGGCTACACGGTATGCTCGGGCGTGATCAGCCACGAGCTCAACGGCCCCGGCATTATCTCGATTCCGCTCGACGTGGACGAGTACATGGAGATTGGCATCATCACGCGCAAGAACACGACGCTCACGCGCTACGGTCGGGCCTATATCGACGCGATTCGTCAGCATATCTAGGCTGCTGTGCTCCGCACGGTTCAAGTCTCTTTATGACAGTCCAGACTGATATAGGAAGCATCTATATCAAACTGTTATAAACGTATATTTTACGATGACCATATGAGCGCTCATACTCTGTCCCAGTAAAGCAACCAATGCAAAGGGAGATATCTGTGAGCACTTCGATTCAACCGAACGCGCCGTTTCGTGCCGATATCGTCGGCAGTTTTCTTCGTCCGCAGGCTGTAAAGGATGCCCGTGCCGCCTATGTCGCGGGTAAACTCGACGCTTCCGGCCTTAAAGCCGTCGAGGACGAGGCCATCCGCGACTTAGTGGCCAAGCAGAAGGCCGCCGGCCTGCAGGTGATTACCGATGGCGAGTTCCGCCGCAGCTACTGGCACCTCGATTTTATGTGGGGACTCAACGGCATTGAGCGCCGCGCCTCGCGCACGGGCTACATGTTTCACGATGAGGAGACTACCGCCGACACCGCCGTGGTAACCGGTCCCATTAGCGGCGAGAACCACCCGTTCGTCGAGCATTTTAAGTTTGTCAAGGCGCTTGAGGGGGAGGGCCAGGTCGCGCGTCAAACCATTCCGGCGCCGATCCAGACGTTCTCCGAAGTCACACTCGACCGCTGTGATGGCCAGCAGGAGAGCCTGCGTGCCGTCTATAAGACCGACGAAGAGCTCGCCGATGCCATTGCCGCAGCGTACCGCACCGTGATTGCCGACCTGTATGCCGCGGGCTGCCGCAACATCCAATTTGATGACTGCACCTGGGGCATCTATTGCGATACCGACTTTGTGTCCAAGACCGGCATGAGCCCGGTTGACCTGCAAAAGGTGAGCGAGCTGGGCGTGGCGCTCAACAATGCTGCCATCGCGGGCAAGCCCGACGATCTGGTTATCAACACGCACGTGTGCCGCGGCAACTATCACTCCACCTATGCTTTTGAGGGCGGCTACGACCCCATCGCGCCGTACCTGTTCGCACATGAGAACGTCGATGCGTTCTATCTGGAGTTCGACACGCCCCGCGCCGGTGGTTTTGAGCCGCTCAAGTACGTTGCCCCCGGCAAGAAGGTGGTGCTGGGACTGATCACTACAAAGGCGGCTGAGCTTGAGGACGAGGACGTTATCGTCGAACGTATCCACGAGGCCGCAAAGTATGTGCCGCTCGAGAACCTGTACCTGTCGCCCCAGTGCGGCTTTGCCAGCTGCGAGATTGGCAACAAACTGACCGAGGACGAACAGTGGGCAAAGATCGCGCTGGTCAAGCGCATTTCCGAGCGCGTTTGGAAGTAACGCTACCGTTTACAGGTGACGGCGCGTGCGAGACATGGCGTATCACGTACAATGGTTCGGATCGTATCGTTCGGGCAGGTTATCCGATATGCCTGATCGCCCTTCCATTATGAAAGGACTTCCATGTCCCAATCCTCGACGCCCGCCGTCACCGATGCCATCTACGATGCATCATCGCTCGGCCGCCCGCGCATGTTTGTGTTGGGTTTGCAACACATGTTTGCGATGTTCGGAGCAACGGTGCTCGTGCCCGTGCTCACCGGCCTTTCCGTTTCGGCGACGCTTCTGTTCGCCGGCATCGGCACGCTGCTGTTCCACTTCCTGTCGCGCGGTAAGGTGCCGGCATTTTTGGGCTCATCGTTTGCCTTTATTGCCGGTTATGCCGCAATCGCGCCCAACGGCGAGACCGAGCTTTTGCCCTACGCCTGCCTGGGCGTAGCCTGCGCCGGCCTGCTCTATCCGGTGCTGGCGGCCCTGTTCCGTGCCTTTGGCGCCAAGCGCGTTATGCGTTTCTTCCCGCCGGTGGTGACCGGCCCCATCGTCATTTCCATCGGCCTGATCTTGGCAAGCTCTGCTATCGCCAACTGCCAGACCAATTGGCTTGTCGCCGTTATCGCTGTGGCCGTCATCGTCATCTGCAATATTTGGGGCCGCGGCATGGTCAAGATCGTGCCGATCCTGCTGGGCGTCGTGGTGAGCTATGCCGTTGCGGCTGCGGTGGGTGAGGTCGACTTCTCTGGCGTCGCAGCTGCCCCCTGGGTTGGCTTGCCCGTCGTGTGGGACAACACCGTGTTTGCGCTCTTTGGACCGCAGTTCGATAGCGGTCTTGCCACGACGGCCATCATCACCATCATGCCGCTGGCCTTTGCAACAATGATCGAGCATATCGGCGATATCTCCGCCATTGGCTCTACCTGCGAACGCAATTACATTGCCGATCCCGGTCTGCACCGTACCCTGCTCGGCGATGGCCTGGCGACCATCTTGGCATCGCTCTTTGGCGCCCCCGCCAATACGACGTATGGCGAGAACACCGGCGTGCTTGCCTTGACGCGTGTGTTCGACCCGCGTGTGATTCGCATTGCCGCCTGCTGCGCCATTGTGCTTTCGTTCTGCCCCAAGTTTGCTGCGGTGATTGCCGCCATGCCGGCGTGCGTTATCGGCGGTGTGTCGCTCGTGCTCTACGGCATGATCAGCGCCGTTGGCGTGCGTAACCTCATCGAGAACCAGGTTGATTTCCAGAACAACCGCAACGTGCTGGTGGTGGCTCTGGTGCTCGTGCTTTCGCTCGGCATTGCCTACAGTGCCGCCGGCGCCATCGTGTTGGAGCTGGGCGGCGTGACGATTTCGCTTTCGGGCCTTGCCGTGGGCTCGCTGGTGGGCATTGTGCTCAACGCCATCCTGCCCGGTAATGACTTTGAGTTCGATACTTCCGAGCTTGAGGAGACTGCTGAATAGTAGCTGCGTTCAGCCAAATTAAAAATGGCGTCCATGCGTATGTACGCGTGGACGCCATTTTTAATGCGTCAGTATCCAGTGGATGCCGCGCGCCATGCGCAGGTCAGTTTGGGCAAAGTGATTGCCGGGGTTGAGC
Organism: uncultured Collinsella sp.; assembly: GCA_902494565.1. GTDB lineage: Bacteria > Actinomycetota > Coriobacteriia > Coriobacteriales > Coriobacteriaceae > Collinsella. Next base: position 33,774 of record CABUTN010000016.1, read on the forward strand.
TCCAGTGTTGTTGGAATGTCGCGCTCGATAAACAGCTCTTCCATCGCACGCGTATCGTCGAGTACGTGCCGCATCATGCGGTTGGGCGTCTTGGTTTCCTTTTTACCGAGCGACAGATAGGCGGCGTCGGGCGTGGCTGTCATCGTGCGCTCGCGCGCGTAGTCGATAAAGCCGGGGAACCACAGCGACCCCGATGCACTTGCCGCGCGCTCAAAGACATCTGTTTGCCAAAGTGCCCACAGTGAAAAAAGACCCGCCAACGAGTAGCCGGCAATGCCGCGCCAGGTGGGCGGGCAGGGAAGTGATGATTCGGCCTGGGGGATTATCTGCTTCAACAACTCGTCAAGAAAACCAGCAGCCTGTCCACCAAAGGGCTCGGCATCTCGTATAGTTCCCTCACATTCCCAGGGGCTCAGCTCGCGATTCCAATCGAGCCCTCCAATGGCGACAAGGGTGAATGGCGGGCAGTCGAGCTCTCGGCAGCGCTCGTAGACTTCACTACCGTCGCCCATAACCACGGGGAGGTAGATGACGGGCGCGCCTTCCACACACTCTGAATAAACGGTTATCTGCTTATGATGCGCTTCCAAGGCAGGCTTCTCTCGGTGTTGTGATATTGACAGCCTCAATTGTCGCACGCTGGCACGGGGGCAGACGCTAAAAGAAAGGCGCGGAGCCGTTCGATGCGACTCCGCGCCTTGTTGTTTTGCTTCGGCAGACTATGCCGTTACGCTACGAAGAAGTAGACGAGGAAGGCAAGGGCTGCGATCCACATGAGCGGCTTGATCTTGGAGGCCTCGCCCTTAAAGAGCGCGACGATCACGTAGGCGATAAAGCCCAGGCCAATGCCGGCAGAGATGGAGTAGGTGAAGGGCACGCCGGCGACAATCATGAACGCCGGGAAACCCTGCGACACGTCGGACCAGTCGATCTCGGAGGCCTCGCTCATCATGAGGTAGCCGACGTAGACCAGAGCACCGCAGGTGGCGGCGCTGGAAACGATGGTGACGATGGGGGAGAAGAACGCGGCGAGAATGAACAACACGCCGGTGGTGACGGAGGTGAGGCCCGTGCGGCCACCGTCGGCAGCGCCAGAGGTGGACTCGACGAAGGTGGTGATGGAGGAGACGCCCATGAAACCGCCCACAGCAGCGGCGGCGGAGTCGACGATCAGAATCTCTTTGATATTCTCGACGTTGCCGTCGTCGGTGAGGAACTCGCCCTGCTTGGCCACGGCCATCGCGGTGCCCATGGTGTCGAAGAAGTCACTCATGAGCAGCGAGAACGAGATAACGAGGAGCGTGGGGTCGGTAAGGACCTTGACGATGGCGGGCACGCCGCCGGCGTCGGCGATGGGGCCACCGATGCTCGAGAAGTCGAGCGGGGCGATGATACCGGTCGGAGCATGGGTCACACCTAGGGGGATACCGGCGATGACGGCGACGACGATGCCGATGAGCAGCGAGCCGGGGACGTTGCGGCAGGCGAGGGCGACTGTCACCAGGATGGAGATGATGCCGACGATGAAGGTGGGGGAGGTGATGTCGCCCAGACCGACGAGTGTACCGGCGCCAGCGGTGATAATGCCGGCATCGCACAGGCCAATCATGGCGATGAACAGGCCCAGACCCACCGAGATGGCGTGACGCAGGACAACCGGGATGGCGTCCATGATGGCCTCGCGCAGGCCACAAAGCACGAGCAGCAAGATGACGATACCCTCGAGGAAGATGACGCTCATGGCCACGTGCCAGTCACCGCCGCAGACGGTGGTGGTGATTCCAGCGATCATCGCGTTGACGCCTAAGCCCGACGCGCAGGCGAGCGGGCGGTTAGCGAAGATGCCCATGCAGATGGTCATGATGCCGGCGCCCAGGCAGGTGGCGCAGGCGAGCGCTCCCGCATCGATGCCAGCGCCCGAGAGCACCGCGGGGTTGACGGCGATGATGTAGGCCATCGCCAGGAATGTTGTCAGTCCAGCGCGGAGTTCGGTCCCGATTGTGGACTTGCGCTCACTGACGTGAAATAGTTCGTCCATGCATACCCTTTCCTTGTTCGGCCCCGAGTTTAGGCCGATTGACACGAACTCACCCACTATATCGCCTTTGTGAAGTTGGTGTTCCTCGCATGTTGATGTTCGGCGGTTTGTAACGGACGGGCGGTATCTTTCGCATGAAATTGTGTAGGTACCGTATACTTAAGCGGTTACAACGACCCCTATGGAGGAACGTATGATTAAAGAGCTTTGCCACGACGAGGCTATCCTGTCCCAGCGTTGCGAGGTTGCGACTGTCGAGGACGAGTCGGTTGCTCAGGACCTGATCGATACCATCAAGTCGCTCGACGATGCCGGCTGCTTGGCCGCTAACCAGATTGGCGTTACCAAGAAGGTTTGCGTCTACCTGGACGATGCCGGCGAGCCCCACGTGCTCTACAACCCCCGTCTGGTGTTTGGCCTGGGCGCCAGCAAGATGGAGGAGAGCTGCCTGACGCACGAGGAGGTCACCAAGTCCACGCGCTATATCAAGTGCAAGGTCGCTTATGACGTGATCGTCGACGGCAAGATGCGCGAGCGCAAGCAGGACTTTGTGGGCTTCGAGGCGCAGATGATTCAACACATGATTGACCACTGTCTAGGAAAGTTGGTCTAAGGGGACCAAAGCACCGCACTTCGTCTCTTTTGGTCCGGGCGTGACATTGTTGTCATGTCCGGGCTTTTGTGTTTAGCGCCTTTTTGTTTGGTGACAATAACCTTAGCAGGAACGTAAAGCTAGGAGGCGCTATGTGTACGAGCATTCGATTTACCGATAATTCTGGCCACATGTATCTAGGCCGCAACCTCGACTGGAGCTTTGACTACGGCCAACAGGTTCGCGTGATGCCGCGCGGGTTCCACATTCCGTATTCGTTTATCGACGATGCGTCGGCGGCGCACGCGGTAATCGGCATGTGCATCGATTACGAGAACTACCCTATGTTTTTCGACTGCGGTAACGATGCGGGTCTGGCTGTGGCGGGGCTCAACTTCCCCGGCTATGCCGAGTATGCCGATGGCCCTGTCGACGGCAAGAACAATATCGCGGCCTATGAGTTTCCCCTGTGGGTGGCAGCGACGTTCTCGACGGTCGATGAGGTCGAGGCCGCGCTGCGCGACACGGTGATTGTCGCCAAATCTGCCGGAGAGGGGCTGGGCGTGTCACTGCTCCATTGGATTATCGGCGACAGCCAACGCAGCATCGTGGTCGAGATGATGGCTGACGGCCTGCATGTATACGACAATCCGGTCGACACCCTTGCCAATCAGCCGACTTTCCCGTGGCACATGGAAAACCTGCGCACCTATATCACGGCCACAAGCGATTTTCCGCAGACGGCGACATGGCGTGGCGCCGAGCTTAAGCCCTATGGAGCCGGTGCCGGCATGCGCGGCATTCCGGGCGATTGCTATTCGCCGAGCCGTTTTGTAAAGGCGGCGTACCTCAATGCCAATTACCCACAAAAGGAGAGCGAGACCGAAAACGTCGTTCGCATGTTCCGCTCGCTCGAGGGCGTGGTGATGATCGAGGGAGCGTCCAGGATGGGCGATGGCAAGTTCGAGAAGACTATCTACACCGGATGCTTTAGCGCGCGCACGGGCAATTATTACTACGCGATGTATGGGGATCCGTCGATTCGCTACGTGAGCCTGATGGATGCCGAGGGTGCGAGCCCCGATAGGCTCGTGGTTCCCGAGCCGCGTCGTTCGTAGCCGTTAGCTTTACTGCAATGCAAAGCGGCCCTGCGTCTCTCGTTGAACTGCACCCCAAAACTTGGACGTCTTAAATAAGAACTACGCCGCAAGGGGCTGGTTCCGGAACTCCTCCGGGGTCAGCCCCTTCAGTTTAACCTGCCTTCGCCTCGTGTTCCAATGGGCGATGTACGCGTCCAGGTCCGCCTTGAAGGACTCGAAGTCGGGCCATGTCCTTCCCCGGAAGAACTCGTCCTTCATGTGACCGAAGACCTGCTCGGTGGCGCCGTTGTCGATACAGTTGCCCTTTCTGGACATGCTCTGGACGATCCCGGCTTATAGGACAAAATGTGTGTCCACGTTGGGGGCATCGGCGCAGGTCGATGCCCCTTTTTCAGCCGTTTAAATTCCGTGGCCGCTTTTAACCGCTCGGACAGAATGTGTGTCCGGTTGCCCATCGTTCCCGCTGGTAGATAACC
>CABUTN010000017.1 GCA_902494565.1 uncultured Collinsella sp.
CGACCAAACCCCGCGCCCCGTCCCAGCGAGCCTCTGGCTAGTAACGACAATCAAAAAGCAACAAGGGGCTCCCCCGTTCATCAACGGAGGAGCCCCTACTCGTATCTATAAATCAGCCCACCCGGCTCTCCAGATCAAAAAGCGAACGAGCGGAGCGACGTTCGCAAACAACGTTATCTAAGGACCTGGGCGGGCGTATAGGGCAACATCGATCGCGAGTTCCGCACGCAAAGGAGGCCACTTAATGTGGTCTCCGTCTTGCGCAGGACTGCCCGAGCAGGCGATGTTGCCCCATACGCCCGCCCAGGTCCGCCGGGATTACGACAGCTTAACGATCGGCGCGAAGCCCTTCATAAGCTTTTTGGTCTGGCCGGTCTTTTCGAATTGGACCTCGATCATGTCTCCGGCGACCGAGATCACGGTGCCCGTGCCAAAGGTCTTATGACTCACGGTATCGCCCGTGGCAAAGTCTTGCGATGCGCTGGCACGATCGACCTTGCGCTCCACCGTCGGGGATACCTTGGATGACGGCTTTTTGGCTCGCGTCGCGCCCGAGCCAAAGGTCGAGGCAACACGGCCGGCGTCGGGCGAAACCCCACGATGACGCTCGGTGCCATAAGTGCTGCCGCCAAAGAAGTCATCGAAGCTCGATCCGCCGCGCGATCCGGAGCCGCCGGTCGAGCGCGTATGCGAGCCAAATACCTTGCCGCCATACATGTCCGAGCCCATACCCGAGCCAAACGTGCCGCGACGATCGCCGCGCTTCTCCCAGCCCGTGCCCTCAAAACCGGCAGAACCGATACCGCTAAACTCGATGTCCTCAAACGGAATCTCGTTGAGGAAGCGCGAGCGCGGGTTGGCAGAGGTCGAGCCGTAGGTGCGGCGCGTAGCGGCGTAAGTCAAGAACAGGCGCTTGCGAGCACGCGTGATGGCAACGTAGGCCAGGCGACGCTCCTCCTCGAGCTTGCCCGGGTCATCGCTGCCGCCAAAGTCGTGCACGTGCGGGAAGATGCCCTCCTCCATGCCGGCCACGAACACCGCCGGGAACTCCAGGCCCTTGGCGGAGTGGATGGTCATCATGGTAATGGCATGCGTCTCGCCGGCCAGGGAATCCAAGTCGGAGCGCAGGGCCAGCCACTCCATGAGTGCCGGCAGCGCCTTGCAGGTGAGCGGGCCGTAGGTGCGCTCGATCTCGTCGGCATGCACGGCATCCGCCGGCATCTCCGTCGGCGCGGCATACGCGTTGCCCGCGATGGCGGCGGCCAGGGCATCCTGCGGAGAAAGCGCCGGAGCGGCCAGGCTATCGAGCGGATTGGAACCCGCGGCATCACGCGCGCCAACGAGCGCCTCAAACGAAGACACGGGCGCAGACGGGCCGGGCTCGGGCGCAGGCGCGCTCACCACAACGGGCTCGGGCTCAACGTCGGCGGGCACATCGGCAACACCAGCAGCGCGCAGCTCTTCCAAGCTCTCGAGCGTGCCTTCGATATCCTCGTGCGTCTCCTCAAATTCGGCAGCGACGCCCAGGAATTCCTGGATGTTCTCGGCGCGACTCTCGGACTCCATGGTGCCCTCGGCGCGGAAAGCCTGCAGCAGGCCCGTCTTATCGACAATCATCTCGACGACGTCCTTGAGCTCGCCGTCCATGCGGCGACCCTCGCGCACCAGCGACACAAAGCTCGACAGGCCATTGCGCACCTTGGCGCTAAACATGCCGGTTTCGGCGCACGCGATCTCGCAAGCCTGGAAGAACGAGCAACGGTTGTCGCGCGCCAGCTGCTCAATCTTTTGGATCGAGGTGGAGCCGATGCCGCGGCGCGGCGTGTTGATGACGCGCTTGACGCTCATCTCGTCTGCCGGGTTCACGATCATCTTGAGGTAGGCCATGACGTCGCGGATCTCGGCACGGTCGAAGAATCGCGTGCCGCCCACAATCTTGTAGGGCACGCCCGCGCGCAGGAACATATCTTCGAGGATACGCGACTGGGCGTTGGTGCGGTAGAACACGGCGATATCGTCGTAACTCGTGCCCTTGGAGTGCAGCTTTTCGATCTCGCCGGCAATCCAGCGGCCCTCGTCGCGCTCGTCGCTTGCCTGGAAGGCCTGGATCTTCTCGCCGTCGCCCTCGGCCGTAAACAGGCGCTTGTCCTTGCGCTGCGAGTTGTGACGCACCACGGCGTTGGCGGCGCTCAGGATATGGCCCGTGGAGCGGTAGTTCTGCTCCAGCTTAACGGTCTTGCAGTTTTTAAAGTCCTTCTCAAAGTCCAGGATGTTGGTGATGTCGGCGCCGCGCCAGCTATAAATGGACTGGTCATCGTCGCCTACGACCATGAGGTTTTGGTACTTGGCGGCCAGCAGGTTGGCGATCTCGTACTGGACGTGGTTGGTGTCCTGATACTCGTCGACGCTAATGTAGCGGAAACGCTCTTGGTACTTATCGAGCACCTCGGGGCGGGTGCGCAGCAGCTCGAGCGTGCGCACGAGCAGGTCGTCGAAGTCCATCGCGTTGGCGGCGCGCAGGCGGCGTTCCAGCTCCAGGTAGACCTGCGCGGCCTTTTTGTCGTTGGGGCTGTCGGCGGATTTGAGCATATCCTCGGGGCCGATCATGGCGTTTTTGGCCGAACTGATCTTGCTGCGGATCATATTGATGGGGAATTGCTTTTGCTCGATACCGAGCGCCTGCATAATATCGCGCACCATGCGCTTGGAATCGTCATCATCGTAGATGGTGAACTGACCGGTGTAGCCCAGCAGGTCAGCGTCCTCGCGCAGCATGCGCACGCACATAGCATGGAAGGTGCACACCCACATGCCGCGGGTACCGCTGGGGATGAGTGCCGCCAGACGCTCGCGCATCTCGGCCGCGGCCTTGTTGGTAAACGTGATGGCAAGGATCTGCCAGGGCTTAACGCCCAGGTCGCCGAGCATATGTGCGATGCGGAAGGTCAAGACGCGGGTCTTACCCGAGCCGGCGCCGGCAAGGACCAGCAACGGACCCTCGGTGGTCAGGACCGCCTCGCGCTGGGCGGGATTAAGGCTGTCGATGTCGACGAGCGGCTTGGCGGGTTTGGGTGCCGGCGCGGGAGCGTCGTAGATGTCGAGCGGGACGAGCTCGGGTTCCGGCGCAGCGGGGGCGGCATATGCATCGAGCGGCACGGGTTCCGGCGCGGGCGGCACGGGTACCGCGGCGTTCTTTTCCCAGGGCAAGGGCTGGGTCATGGGCGACTCCTCATCTGACGGACGGCGCGCCTGCGGGCGGCGCCATAGTTTGAGCCGTACCAGTATACCGAGCCGCACGGACACCGACGCAAATCACACCACGACTCCGTGCGCCACCGCCAGTCCCGCCCCAGCGGATTTGGCGCAAAGTAACCTGCCCCCATTGCACCAAAAAGGCGGCATAGACCTTTTGGTCATGCCGCCCCCTTTGAATGACAAGTTGTCGCTCTGGCCGCCGCGCAGCGTCAACCAAGTTACAGGCCGAGCATAGGCTCCAGAACGAAGAAGTATGCGAGCACCACGATGCCCAGAATGATGCGATAGACGCCGAAGCACTTGAAGTCGTGACGGCGGACGAAGCCCATGAGCCACTTGATGGCGATGAGCGACACCACAAAGGCCACAACGCAGCCCACGCCCAGGATAGCGACCTCGTTGGCGCCGAACGTACCGCCCTTGATGAAATACTTGACCAGCTTGAGCGCACTCGCGCCAAACATGACAGGGATGGCCAGGAAGAACGTAAACTTGGACGCCACCGAACGCGTGCAGCCCAAAAGCAGGCCGCCGATGATGGTGGAACCGGAGCGCGACGTGCCCGGAATCAGCGAGAGCACCTGAAAGCATCCGATGCCCAGTGCGGTCTTCCAACTTAGGTCCTCGAGCGTGGTGATGGAACCAAAGTCCAGATCCTCGTCCTCGTCATCGTCCTCGGCAACATCTGCCGCGGGCGCCGCAAAGTGTGCACCGGCGGGACGTCCACCCGACACCACAGCACGCGAACCAAACGAACCGGCAACGGCCATTTCCTCGCGCTTGCTCGCGCGCCAGTTCTCGATCACGATAAACAACACGCCGTACACAATGAGCGCCAGCGCCACGACGGGAGCATTGTAGAAATGCTCCTCCATCCAGTCGTTGAGCGGCAGACCGATCGCCGCCGCAGGAATGCAGCCGAGCACAATCTTGCCCCACAGCACCCAGGTGTCGCGACGGCCCTCCTTGCCCTTGCTGGGCGAGAACGGATTGAGCTCATGGAAGAACAGCACACAGACGGCCAGAATGGCACCGAGCTGAATCACGACCAGGAACATATTCCAGAACGTCTCGCTCACGTTCATCTTGACGAACTCGTCCACCAAGATCATGTGACCGGTCGACGAAACAGGCAGCCATTCGGTGATGCCCTCGACTAGGCCCATGAAGGCAGATTTTAGAAGCTCGATAATATCCAAAGGGACCCCCTCGTTAGACACCCGCCGATATTGTTCTGCGGACGGTGCGGGCGATGTCCCATTATCAACCGTTGGCGGCGCGCCTGCGCCTACCCTTACCAAAAAACTCGCCCGTTCACAGAATTGCGAGCGGTCAAACCCAAATCCTTGGGTATAACTGCAACAAGATAAAGTGTCCGGCGGCCGACGCGCCCGCGCCCGCCCGATGCACGAGCCCCGCGCCCGTGCGATAGACCAAGGAGGAAACCATGAACGAGGGCTACACCAAGGTATTTGTTTCACTCGACGGTACTGAGCAGCAGGATTTTGTGCTCGCACGCGCCATCAAGGTCGCCGCGAACAACGGCGCCAAGCTAATCATCGGCCACGTTATCGATTCCACGGCGCTCGAGAGCGCCGGTTCCTATCCGGTCGATCTGGTCAACGGCCTAGAGGAGGCATTTAAGAACTCCATCGCCAAGCAGCTCGAAGAGGCCAAGGCCAATCCCGATATTCCCGAGGTCGAGGTCATGATTCGCGCCGGCCGCATTCGCGAGACGCTCAAGGACGAGATGCTCGACGTGGTTAAGCCCGACCTGGTGCTCTGCGGCGCCCGCGGCCTGTCCTCGATCAAGTATGCGCTCCTGGGTTCGATTTCGACGTTCCTGCTGCGCAACACCGACTGCGACATTTTGGTCGTGAAGTAGGTTCCTTCCCGCCGGCGCAAGGCCTGCGGGGTTATCACGCCGACGTCCTCGCCGCTTCGCGGCTGCGGGATATCGGCTTAGATAACCCCTCCCGGCCTTGCGCCTTCGTCACCGTACTTCAGCGAGTTGGCTGATAAAAGATGGCGTGCCGCCCCGTTTGGGGCGGCACGTTTTGTTTGAGGCGGCACGTTTTGTTTGGGCGGGCGTCTGCCGCGTGCGTTACTCGAAGTATTGGAACTTGTTGGTTGAGAAGGCAAACGTAACGACAAAGCCTTCGCCGGGCTCGGATGCTGCGATGACGTCGATGCCCATCTTGGAGCACAGGCGCGCCACCAGGTAGAGGCCGATGCCCGTTGCGCGCTTGGTGGTACGGCCGTTGTCGCCGGTAAAGCCCTTCTCGAACACGCGCGGCAGGTCGGCCGCGCTCACGCCGCAGCCGTTGTCCGCGACGGTAAGCTCGATGCGCTCGCTCGCCAGGCCCTCGTCCAGCAACGCACCCGAAAACACGATCTTTGCGCCGTCCTCACGCGCATATTTAATGCTGTTCTGAATGAGCTGGCCCAGAATAAACTCGAGCCACTTCTCGTCGGTAAAGACCTCAAAGTCGAGGTTCTCGCACACCGGCGCCACGTGTGCCGCGATGAGCTCACGCGCATTGGCCTTGATTGCGCCCGTCACCAGAGCCTTGAGGTTCCAACGTCGAATCAGGTAATCGCGCTCCACAACCTCCGAGCGCGCGTAGTACAGCGCCTGGTCGATATAGCGCTCCACGCGAGCCAGCTCGCGACCGAGGTCATCTACGCGCGACAGGTCATCTTCGCTGCCGTCCAGGTTTTCCAAAATCAGATGGGCTGCCGCCAGAGGCAGCTTGGCCTCGTGGACCCAGCTCTCAATATAGTCGCGATAGTCATCGGTCTGGCGCCTGCCTTCGGCAACCTCGTCACAAGCGGCTTTGCCCACCCGGCGCAAGACCTCGTACTCGAGCTCGCCCTCGGCATAGGTCGGGCATTGCACCATCTCCTGCACCCATGCGGGACTCTCGAGCTCCTCTGCCGCACGCTCCAGCTGGCGCAGAAAACGACGACGGCGCGCGTACTCGATCACGATGCCGAGCATACCAAAGATATAGGACACGCCGACCGCCACGACCACGATAGAAACGGGTGCGCCGGCGACCATCAGCACAAAGCAGCTCAGCAGCACGCCGCACGTCCACACGGCGACGGAAAGCAGCGCATCTTTGAAGAATTTGGCAAACGACATAGCCGGCCCCTAGACCGAATAGCCCTGGCCGCGGTGCGTCGTCAAATACCCCTTGATGCCGATTTTTTCGAGCGTGGTGCGCAGGCGGTTGATGTTGACGGTGAGCGTATTGTCGTCCACGAAGGCGTCGGAGTCCCACAGGTCCTGCATGATGGCCGAGCGCGAGACGATCTTGCCCGCGCGGCTCAGAAGCAGCGAGAGAATACGCAGCTCGTTTTTGGTGAGCTCGGTACTGATGCCGGTTTGCATGTTGGTGACCATGGAGCGAGCGAGATCGAGCTCCAGGCCCTTGTGGACAAGTGTGCTGCGCTCGCCCGCCGCCGCGGTGCGACGCAGCAAGGCATTGATGCGCGCCACGAGCACGCGCGCGCTATAGGGCTTGGGAACAAAGTCGTCCGCGCCGAGCGTCATGGCCATGACCTCGTCAATCTCGGTCGCGCGCGACGTGAGGACGATGATGGGGACCTCGGATTCGCGGCGAACCTCGTGGCAGATGTGCTGGCCGTCTTTGACGGGAAGCGTGAGGTCGAGCAGCACCAGGTCGGGCGCGGCGGCGAGAATATCGCGCGAGACACGCTCGAACGATTCGCAGGCCTCGACCTCAAAACCGGCACGGGCAAGGATGTCGGCAAGCTCGCGACGAATGGGCTCGTCGTCCTCAACGATATAGATCAGCGCCATGGATTCCGCTCCCCTCTTGGTTGTCTTGCCACCATTATGGCTGCGAAACTGCAGGTGCGCGCCACGCACGTCGCCAAGGTGACAGAACTGTTCGCGAGCGGGGCGTTTTATCCGTCTTACGCTCGCGACGGGAACGGGGACCAAAATGATTTTTTATCCCCGTCCCAGAATAATCATTTAGTGGCGGGCGCGGAGCTTTTCGTAGCCGTCGGCGAAGAAGGTGACCATAGCGGCGTCCGCCTCGGCGGCGTCCGTCTCGGCAGCGGGGACCACGCCGTGCTCGTCGCTCACCAGGAACAGCGCGCCCTTAAGCTGCGCGGGAATATCTACGCGCGTGACCGGGATGCCCTTGGTCTGGGCCAGCTGCTCGATGAGCGTCGCCGTGCCGCACAGGCACTCGTCCGCTGGCGCCACAAAGGCAAGCTCGCCGTTATCGACGGCGGCGAGCAGCTCGGGCGCCACGCCGGTTTCGTCGGCCTCGGAGCGGGCCTCGGCGGAGCGGGCACGTAGCGCCTTGGCCGACGTATCGGCGAGCGGCTCGTACTCCCCCACCGTCATGGCGGCGTTGCCGTTGACGTCGATCACCAGCATGAGCACGCCGTCGCGTGCGGTGTAATCGCCCTCGGCAAGCGACCACTCAACGTGCTGCTTGGCCCAGCTGAGCATGTTATGGGTAAGCGGCTCGCCCTGCACCAAGCGCTCGGACAGTGCGCGAATGTGGCGGTTGAGCATGGGTACCTTTTTGTTGGACATGCGCCAACGGCAGACAAGCGCGGGCTTGTCGAGCGTAAACTTCTCGACCGCCTCCTGATTGGCGCAAAAGTCCTCGTACGCACGCTGATCCTCGGCATTGCCAAACAGCTCGGCATCATCAATCTGGGGCATGGTCATACCTTTCGTGTTAGTCATTCCGTCCTCTTATACCAAAAAGACGGCCCTCCAAACGGAGCGACCGTCTTTTGCAGAGATTATTTTGTCCCAAGGCGGAACTTAGTGGCGGAAGTGGCGAGCGCCCGTAAAGACCATCGCAATGCCGTGCTCATTGCAGGCCTGGATGCTTTCGTCGTCGCGCTTGGAGCCGCCGGGCTGGATGATGCAGGTCACGCCGTGTGCAGCAAGCACGTCGACGTTGTCGCGGAACGGGAAGAACGCGTCGCTTGCACAGGCAAAGCCGCCCTTCTCCACGCCCTCGCGCTCGCAGAAGTCCTCGGCGCGTTCGCAGGCAAGTAGCGCAGAGTCAACGCGGTTAGGCTGACCCGGGCCCATGCCAATGCCGGCCTTACCCTTGGAGACCAGGATGGCGTTGGACTTAACGCCCTTGCAGACCTTCCAGGCAAACTCGAGCTCGGCCATCTCGGCGTCGGTGGGCTTGCGGTCGGTGGGGAACGTAAAGGTCGCGGGATCCTCGGTCACATGGTCGACTTCCTGCACCAGCATGCCGCCGTCGATGGAGCGCAGCTCCACCTGGGCGCCGTGGTCCACGCCGCCGGTGGCCAGCACGCGCAGGTTGGGGCGCTTAGCCATGCGCTCGAGCGCCTCGGCAGTGTAGCTCGGGGCGATGATGACCTCGACGAACTGCTTGTTCTGATCGGCAAAGTGCTCGACCAGCTCATAGGGAACCTCGCGGTTGCAGGCGATGATGCCGCCAAAGGCGCTCTTGGGATCGCAGGCGAAGGCGCGGTCGTAGGCGGCCGTGATGTCCTCGGCAACGGCGGAACCGCAGGGGTTCTGGTGCTTGAGAATCACGCAGGCCGGCTCGTCGAACTCGCGGACCAGGTTCCAAGCGGCGTCGGCATCCAGATAGTTGTTGTAGCTGAGCGGCTTGCCCTGGATCTGCTCGGAGCCCACGAGCGGGAACTGCGAGCTCGCGGTGTTCTCGCAACCCTCAGCAAAGCGATAGACCGTGGCCTTCTGCTGCGGGTTCTCGCCATAGCGCAGGTCGTCGACCTTCTCCAGCGAGATCTCGAGCTTGGCAGAGGTGTCCGCCACGTCGCTTGCCTGGGCGGCAAGCCAACGGGAGATAGCCGTGTCGTAGGCGGCGGTGGTCTGGTAGACCTTCACCTGCAGGCGACGACGGGTGGAAAGCGTGGTGCAGCCACCGGTCTCGTGCATCTCGGCCAGGACGGCATCATAGTCGGCCGGGTCGGAAATGACGGTTACGCTCGTGGCGTTCTTGGCGGCAGAGCGCAGCATGGAGGGGCCACCGATGTCGATGTGCTCGATGGCGTCCGCGAAGGTGACCTCGGGGTTGGCGACGGTCTTCTCGAACTCGTACAGGTTGACGACGACCAGGTCGATCAGCTTAATGCCGTGCTGAGCGGCCTCCTGCATGTGCTGCTCGGAATCGCGGCGGGCCAGCAGCGCGCCATGAACCTTGGGGTGCAGGGTCTTAACGCGGCCGTCCATCATCTCGGGATAGCCCGTGAACTCCTCGATGGGGGTTACGGGAACGCCCGCGTCCTCAATGGCACGAGCCGTGCCGCCCGTAGAGATGATCTCGACGCCAAAGTCATCGACCAGCGTCCGTGCGAAATCGACGACGCCCGTCTTATCGGTAACCGAGATCAACGCGCGTGCGATCTTCACATCAGATCCCATGCAGTCCTCCTGTCTGGTACGCCGCCGTGCTCTGTGAGTCGGTGATACGTCGATCTGCAGCGCTCGCGCAGCGGCATTGAAAATACTGATTTAATGTAGCGCATCGAGCGCATCGATGCACCCCGCAACGGGCGCATGTGCAGAAAAAGTTTGTGAGCGGAGGGGATGGGCGCAGCACCGGGCACGGTGAGTTCATGGAACACAGGGGCACCATAATTTGATGCCAATGGCGTGGTAGAACTGTGCTCGATATGCATCCGCAAAAGAAAGAGGCACCATGGTCTCGCGGGTTCTCTACCGACCGTTTGATACCGAAGACTTCGACGCCATCGCGCTGATTCTGCAGCAGCTTTGGCATAACAATTCGGATAACGATGAGTACAACCGCCTTGAGGCCGCATGCGACCTCGCCTATTGCCTTTCGTCATCGACGTTTTCACAGGTTGCGGTGATTGACGGCGAGGCGCGCGGCATTGCACTTGCACGCGCAGGACAGAACTCCGGCGTCACTATCAACGAGCATTGGATGGATACCGAACGCGCGCTGCTATCGCAGATGCGTGAGCTGGAGCCTGATGCCTGCGCCGAGTATCTCTCGTTTGTGCGCGCAACCATCCGAACCAACAACCGCCTGCTCGAGAGCAGCCCGTTGCCGCACGACAACGAGGTCACGCTGCTTGCCGTGGATCGCGATGTCCATGGCCTGGGCGTTGGCACGGTTCTGCTCGATGCCGCGGTCTCGCACCTGTCCTCGCTTGGAGCGACGAGGGCGCACCTGTACACCGACTCCAACTGCTCGTGGAAGTTCTACGAGCTGCACGGCTTTAAGCGCACGGCCACGCACCGCGCCAACCGCGAAGAGCGCCGTCACGACATGCCGCGCGAAAGCTTCCTCTACGAACTCGACCTAACAGCCTAAACCTGGCAGTTAGGGACATTCCTTTTATGCCGGCACCCCGGGACACTCCTTGGCAGCAACCACACCTAGTCGTTGGAGACGTTCTTAAATGACTAGTCGTTGGGGACAGTCTTGAGCAAAACGACCGACGAAGCCCTTTTTGAGGTCGCTATATAGGGGTTCGCAAATAGCTGTGGTCAAAAAACATCAAATATGAGTACTGTTACCTTTTTAGTAGCAGCGCAATTCGGCTTTTTCGGGTCTCCTAGACGTCTCAACGCGTTGGATGAACTAACGTATCTCCTCAAATGTACAATAAAATGGACTCCTAACGAGAAATAATCTCGTTAGGAGTCCATTTTTAGTACAAACAAATGTGACAATCTAGGCAACAGTACTCATATTTGACATTTTTTGCCCACTGCCCCTTGCGCGAAGGTCCGCAGCGGAAAGTATGGCCCGTTTCGATGCACAAAAATGGGATGAATCTTCCCTGGCAACCACCCAGAAAGATCCACCCCAAAGCAAGCACTCGCTAGAACGTTCCGCCGCCGCCTCCGCCGACGCCGCCGCCTCCGCCGCCAGAGAAGCCGCCGCCGCTGCCGCCGCTCGAGCTATCGGAACTCGAAGCCAGCTCGCGGATGGTCTCGTGATACACATCGTTGAACGAATCGAGCGGAGACTCGTTGCCATAGTGATGGTAATACCACCAGTAACAGGGGTAATTATCGTAGAAATCGTCACTGTTGCGCAGGTCCGCAGGCACTGCCTCGGCCAGCTGTCGCAGCACTTCTTTCGAAACGCCCAGGGCAACGCCCATCACCAGCAGCTTGTTCCACAGCACCAGATCGCCCGGTACGGCCTCCTTCAGGCGCGTAAAATCCTCGAGCCAATGCTTGAGCGCCTTGCAGCGAGCAGCCACCTCGGCGCCCTCCGGCGTGTAGCGACGGAAGGTGCAGCTCAGAACAAAGCCCGCGATCGTAACGGGGATCGAGATCATAGCGGCACCGACGTTGGCGTCCGCAAAGTCGGTATAAAACAGAGAGCCCAAAATACCAAAGACAATGATGATGCCGAGAACCAGGCCGGCCACCATCGCGATAGTGCCGTCCGATGCGATAAACTCGCGCTCCTCCAGCTTGCCCTTAACTGTGCTCTGATAGTCCTCGAGCTTGTCGCCAACAGATGTGGTGCGCTCGCTAGCGTACTCCTCCAGCTCGCTAAACGTGCGCGAACGGACTCCGTCCTTATCGGGCTTAACGCCGGCGAAGAAGACCTTGAGCACATCGCGATCGATGCCGTCCTTCTTGGCAGCCTTCCAGGCCTCGTCGGTCACTGTGATGCGATACGTCTGCTCCTCTTTTTCGCGACGGAGCAGACCCTTCTTCTTGGTCTCGGTCGCTTCTTCCAGCTTGATCACGCGGTCGTCGGTCAGCTTCATCAGCGTGGCGATATATGCCTGATCGGGCACGTCGTTCCAGCTCATAAGAGTTGCAAGCACCGCGGGATGATCAGCGGAGGGTACATCGCGGAAGTACTCGTCCTGGAAGAGCGGCTTGGGCTTGGGCCTGCGCAGCTTGAGCATCACGATCACGCCGGTATAGGCAACCGCCACGACAACACACGCCACGGCAATCGCGCTGGCAACCGCACGCGCGTGCTCACGGCGGGCGTTAGCTTCGTCGGCCCATTCCTTCTCTTCGCTCAGGATCGTTGACATGCGCTCTTCGCCCGAAGCGGCAAGCTGCGGCACCCAGTCGCTAGGGAAGGCGATGCGTGCCTCGGCGAATTCGCCCTGATGCACGCAGGGAATGGTATAGGTGACCATGGGTTCGTCCGCATCGAGCGATACATCGCCCGTCAGCGGGCCGTGGCCCCATGCGCGGAAGTTATCGCCCTTGACGGCCGCCGTCCCGGCAGCGGCATTTGCGAAGTACACTTCCATCTCGACATCGTCGGAGTCCGCGGACCAGCCGTCGCCCACAAACTTCCAGTAGAGCTCGGCAGTATCGGCCCAGTTCATGACCGCACCGGTCATGGTGTAGCTCACGTAATAGATCGCGCTGTCGCCGCTCTCGTGGGGGCTGAACACCTTAATCCTTACGCCGTCACCGGCCTGCTCGACCGTGTAGACGCCAGAATCGCCCTTGTTCGCGCTATCGACTTTGTTAAACGCGGTGTCCTCTTCCTCGACACTCAGCACGTCAACGTCCGCCGTGCCGCCCTGCTGGTTGGTGCCCGCATTGATCTCCCAAAACACGCCGTTGATGTCGTCGTCGAAATCAAACTGGCGTCCCTCGACAACGGTCAGCGAGCCATCGGCCTCAACCGTGGCACTGATATAAGTTTGGGTCATGGAGTAGCCGTCGGCGTGCGCGGCGACAGGCAGCAGCAACAACGCAAGTGTGACGAGCACGCAGACGGAAGCGAATCGCGCAAACAGGTGGCGCTGCCGGCTGACTTTGGCGGCGAGGGTGTTCATAGGCACATCCTTTGTCTGTAAAACCAACAGCGCCATTGTCCCACGTTTGCGGGTACGCATGACGAACATCTAGGCGACCGGAGCGCCAAACGGGATGAAAGTCACACCCGCACCCCGGCAGCTAGTCATTGGGGACGTTCTTAAATGACCAGTCATTAGGGGCACCCTTGGCATAGCCCGCTCCGGCAATAGATACCACTTCATAGCTCCGTCACAGGTGTAGCGGCTTTGTGTTGCCGCGACGTGCACTGATTGAGTCCGCGAGCAAGGGGCATAAAGCAGTTGAGCGAAAACGGTTTGCCCCTTTGCCGTTCGCTTGAGGATCATGTCCCCCTTTTCCGCGGAAACCCCGGCAGTTGCGAAGAGCTGCCGGGGTTTCTGTCGTTTGAGGGGTTGGGCTGGCGGGTGGCGATCGAGCTGTCGAGCCGGTGGTCCGGCACGCGCAACGCGCGGCCTCGGCAACTTGCAGGCCACGGCAGCGTCTCCCCCACCGCGCCCCGCGCTATACTCGTCCGCATGGATATCAACGCACGCAACATAACAACGCCCGCTGTGGCCACATCGACGGCGCCCAACAGCAAGCTCGCCCCCGCCCTCGCGCCCGTCGTGGGCCGCTTCGCCCCGTCGCCCTCGGGCCGCATGCACCTGGGCAACGTGTTCAGCTGCCTGTGCGCATGGCTTTCGGCCCGCAGCCAAGGCGGCAGCATCGTGTTGCGCATCGAGGACCTAGACGATCGCTGCAAGCGCCCGGAACTTGCCGCTCAACTGATTGGCGACCTGGCCTGGCTAGGGCTTGAGTGGGACGAAGGCCCCTACTACCAGCACGATCGCCTTGACCTGTACGAGAGCGCCTTGCACCAGCTACAAGACGCCGACCTCACCTATCCCTGCTTTTGCACGCGCGCCGAGCTCCACGCCGCGAGCGCGCCGCATGCCAGCGACGGCACGCCCATCTACCGCGGCGCGTGCCGAGGCCTTTCTGCCGAAGAAATCGCCCGCCGCAGTGCCCTGCGCGCTCCGGCCACGCGCCTGCGCGTGCCCACCGTAGATGACCTCGCGGACGACGTGATCGAATTCGTGGACCGCACGTACGGGGCTCAATGCGAGGCACTCGCCACCGAGTGCGGCGACTTTTTGGTGCGTCGCAGCGACGGCGTTTTTGCCTATCAGCTAGCCGTGGTGGTCGACGACGCCGCCATGGGCGTCACCGAAGTCGTGCGCGGATGCGACCTGCTGGGCTCCACGCCCCGCCAAATCTACCTGCAACACCTGTTGGGACTTCCCACGCCACACTACGCGCACATTCCGCTGCTCATGTCGCCGGACGGCCGCCGCCTTTCCAAACGCGATCGCGATCTGGACCTGGGCGAGCTCCGTACCCGCTTTGGCACACCCGAGGCACTGCTGGGCTGGCTCGCCGGGCAAACAGGCATCGCGCCGGACACCACGCCGCGCTCTGCCGAGCAGTTGGTCGAGCGCTTTAGCTGGGACGTCATCCGTGCGCACCGGGAAAACATCACTTTAACGGCTGAGTAGCCAAATACGCCCCGCCCCCTCGTCCCCCTTCAACGAGGACATAGTTCTGTGTCTTGTTATGTACGGAATAATTCCGTACAATTATGCAAAGGAGGTTTTTGCCATGCCAACGATTGAGAAACAACGCCGTATGGATCTAAGGTTGACCGAACGTCAACGCCTTACTTACGAGCGCGCCGCGGCCTTACGTGGCCAAACTCTCACCCAATGGGCCACAGCCCACCTTGACGAGAGCTCCGCACGTGATATCGCCGAGGCGTCAACAACCTATCTTTCTCCTGATGGTTTCGATGCATTTTGCGAAATGCTCGATTCCCCCATGCCCCAAGCCGCAAAAGCGCTGCTTGACCGTAAAGCGGTTTGGGAATGAGCACATTTACCAAGCCCGTTCAACTCCCCGTTGGCCAAGGCATCGAGGCTTTCCACTGCGGAAATACTCTTGTAGACGGATGGACTAAAAACAGATCAGCCTCGGCGCGAAGAAGAGGATCAGCAGTTATATACGCATCGTATTGCGACGGCGCAGTCGCTGGGTTTTATACGTTGTGCACGCACTCCGTGGCTCGCGAAAATGTTGATGGAGGATGGTTCGTGCGAAACTCCCCCTCCCAAGTCCCCACAGTGCTGCTTGGAATGATGGGGGTCGATGAGAAGTTCAAGGGGCTTGGTCTTGGAGCTTCACTGCTCAAAGATGCCATCGAGAACGCCTTGAAAATATCTGCCCTAGCAGGAGCGCGAGCATTGGTTGTCGATCCAGTAGATGATGAGGCGGCAGCATTCTATGAACATTTTGGCTTCGCCACCTTACCCGGCACCAACCGAATGGCGCTGAAACTCTAGATCGTCGGGCGACATCTCCTCCAGCTCCCAGCATGCCTTAAGTTACCCTACAGATATTGATTACTACTGAAATGTAGGGTAACTACCCAAGGCATCGTATGAAGCGCTCGCTATGCCCGCCCCTACGCAACATCCCAGGGCTGGAGCTCGTCGCCCAGGCGGACGATGCAGTCGTAGAGCACGGTATGGCGCTCGGCCGGGTTGGCATCCCGATGAAAATGCCCGTAGTACCAGCGCTTGTAGTCCAAGCGGTCTTCCAACTCATCGAAAAATGCCGTAAGTCGATCAACCGCGGGGCAATTCCAGCCGGGCGCTGGATAAAGCGTGGGCAAAAGCATGCGCGTAGAGCAGGTGTGGGTGATCACGTAGTCGACCTTCCAGCCCATTCTGTCGAGCTTTGTCCGCGCCTCATCAAAGTTGCGCTCGTCCGGCAGCTCCTGCGGCCACCAGCTGGAATAGGGAATGCGGTATTCCTTATCCACGCTCGTGGCGCCGCCCATGGTAAAGACCGTTGAGCCGTCGAGCTCAAAAACCTCACCGCGCGTCAGGCGCCGGATGGGCGAGGTGTCCGACAGGCGCTGCGTCAGCCCGCCGTGCCACAACTCCATGGGACGCTCCGCCCAATGGTCGAAACGCTCGTGGTTGCCGTCGACAAACAGCAACGTATAGGGGCGCGACTCCAGCCAAGCGATATCGGCGCATTCCTCGGCAGAGAAATCCCACGGAAAGCCAAAGTCGCCCGCGATGATGAGATAGTCGTCACTCGTCAGACCATCCCCAAGATCCCAGTCGCGAAGCTTTTGCATGTCGACGCCGCCGTGAATATCGCCCGTCACATAGACCGTCATCGGATCACCACTTCCCTGCAAGTCGCTAGCCCACATCCTGCACGATTACTAAGCTAACCGTTCCAGCCCTTCCATCCCTTAGGGCTTACCCCTCGTTCTTCCATCCAAACGGGTCAAGCACCCAAAAAACCAGATCAAGCACGCCGCCAGTCATCATGGCGCCGGCAAGGGCCATGCAAACGTGCAGGGAACTGGTACTTCGGAGCACGTCGCATGGCCCCAGAACAGCCAGCAGCGCGACCGCTGCGCCGGCTACGCACAGCGCGAGGCACGGCCCCGCGTCCTTGACGCACTTCTTTGCGAGATGCTTTGCGTTGTCACTCATCGGTATCGAACTCCTTAGAGGGTCATTGTTCAGACGCATGCCGCCGCGGCAGAGCGGGGCGGCAGGGTAAGTGTCACATGCCGTGCGGACATCAATGGAGAAACCGCCTGCTCGACCAACCCTTGACGCCGTTTTGCACCGGCACCCCATCCCCCCCGCTGTCGAGGTCTAATTCTTTTCCCGAGAAGTGAACGGCTGTTTTTGAGCCCCTGAAACAGCCGCATTTTTCGGCGGCAAAATCGTGGGATTTCAGCATTGAAACCGCAGGAAACGACACCTTTAAAGTGTCGATGCTTCGGGGGTCCGATTTAGCTCGTTCACTTCTCGGAAAAGTATTAGACCTCGCTGCTAGCTACCCAGAAGGACACCTCTCCCTTCCCCACCGCCACCCAAAAACTCATCCAACATTAATCTTGGCTCAAGAATCGCTTAATCTATAACCTGCACTATAGAGTTCGACCAAGGGCGGGGCGGCGCCGCGCAACGCAGGCCGCCGAACGCAACGCTCGCGCCCGGGCAGATCGCCCGGCGTCGCGCCCATCGAACGAAAGGACAGGTCATGGACGACCTCGAAAAAGTTGAAACCATCCGCACCAAGTGCAACGTGAGCTACACCGATGCCAAGGCCGCGCTCGACGCCGCCGATGGCAACGTTCTGGACGCCATCATTTGGCTCGAGTCGCAGGGCAAGACCCAGACCACGTCGGCGCACGTCGCCACCGAGTCCGTTCCGGTCGACGAGCCCTCGGCCGAGATGGTCGCCGCGCAGGCTGCCTACGAAAAGTCGAGCGAAAAGACCGACTTCTCCAAGAAGATGGACAGTGTGTGGGAGTACCTCAAAAAGCTCTTCCGCCTGAGCTTGGACACCAAGTTTATCGCCACACGCCGCGACGCCATCATCCTCAACATCCCCATCCTGATCCCCATCATCGCCCTGTTTGCCTGGGGTGCCACGATCTGGCTGATGCTGATTGGTCTGTTCTTTGGCATGCGCTACCGCATCGACAGCGACGGCGACGTGCCCGGCAGCATCAACAACTTGATGGACAGCGCTGCCAATGCCGCGGACGACATCAAGCAAAATCTGAACGACGACAAGTAATCGCAGACGGGGGCACGCATGGCACGGATCCTGATCGTAGAGGACGAGGAGAAAATCGCCCGCTTTGTGACGCTCGAGCTGGAGCACGAGGGCTACCAGGTGGAACACGCCGCCGATGGCCGCACCGCCGTGGACCTGGCGCTGGAGCGCGACTACGATTTGATTCTGCTCGATGTGCTGTTGCCGCAGCTCAACGGCATGGAGGTCTTGCGGCGTGTCCGCAAGCACAAGGATGTGCCGGTGATCATGGTCACCGCGCGCGACGCCGTGATGGACAAGGTGGCCGGGCTCGATGCCGGCGCCGACGATTACCTGACCAAGCCATTTGCGATTGAGGAGCTGTTCGCACGGATCCGCGTGGCGCTGAAGCGCTCGGAGGCCGCGCGGACGGCTTCGGGCGTTGGCGGCATCGGGACGGGCGCGGCAGGCGGCACGGGTGTCGGCGCCACTGCGATGCCCCCGGTCAGTGACTCGACCCAGGTTTCCGCCTCGCTCTCCCCCGCCACGCTCGCCGTGGGCTCGGTTGCGCTCGACCCCGACCGCCGCGAAGTCACGGTCGGCGGCTCGCCCATTGCGCTCACGGCCCGCGAGTTCGATGTCCTCGCCCTGCTTATGGCGCATGCCGAGACCGTGCTCACGCGCGAACGCATCGCGCACGAAGCGCTGGGCTACGAATACATGGGCGACACCAACAACGTCGACGTGCACATCGCGCATCTACGCGCCAAGATCGAGGACGCCGGCGGCGCCCGCATCATCCAGACCGTGCGCGGGGTGGGCTATGTCTGCCGCGCGTAACGCCGAGGCCAAGCGCGTCACCTCCATCGCCCGCGCCATCAACTGGAGCTATATGTGGCGCCGCCTGATGAGCTACGTTTGGCTCGATCTGTTGCTGCTGGTTGTTGCGGCGGCGATTCTCGTCTATGGCTACAACCAGACGCTGCCCGACGGCGCGTTTACCGCAGGCTGGATTCCCGGCGCCACTGTTCACGGCATGTCGCTGACGCCCGTGCGCGGCTGGGACCCGACAACGCTCGCCTATACCGTCGAGCTTGCACGTACCACCAAGACCTTTCCCCTCGCGCAGGACCTCGTCGCGTTATGGCCTCTCTACCTTGTCGTTGTGGGTTGGCAGGTCATCAGCGTGCTCAACATGCTCGGCGGCGCCCGCCGCGTGCGCCGCACCATGGCGCCGCTCAACGATCTGGCCCTGCACGTGGACGAACTCGGCCGCATGCAACTCGCCGGCGGCAAAATGGAAACACTGGAGCAGGCCATCGAGCGCGCAAGCGTCGACTCGCCGAGCGTCACCACCGGCGACGCCGACCTGGCAAGCATCGAGGTCGCACTCAACCGCCTGCTGCGCCAGATGCAAGAGGCCAAGCTGCAGCAGATGCGCTTTGTCAACGACGCGAGCCACGAGCTGCGCACGCCCATCGCGGTGATTCAGGGCTACGTGAACATGCTCGACCGCTGGGGTAAGGACGACCCGGACGTGCTGGCGGAATCCATCGCGTCCCTTAAAGCCGAAAGCGAGCACATGCAAGAGCTTGTGGAACAGCTGCTGTTTTTGGCGCGCGGCGATGCCGGGCGCACGGTCCTGCGGCGCGCGGATACCAACCTGGCCGCACTGGTCGGCGAGGTATGCGAGGAATCACAGATGATCGATGCCGCGCACACGTATCGGCTGGCCTTTGACGCTGCGCTTGTCAGCGACCCGCGCTGCGACGCGCCCGTCGACGTGGCGCTCGTGAAGCAGGCTCTGCGCGTGATCGTGCAAAACGCCGCCAAGTACTCGGATGCGGGAACGACCGTCACATTTGGCATAACGCCAGATGCGGGCGCGGGCACGATCGACATAAGTGTTGAGGACGAGGGCATCGGCATGAACCAGGAATCCGCAGCTCACGCGTTCGAGCGGTTCTACCGTGCCGACAACGCGCGCGATGCCGGCGCACAGGGTTCGGGTCTGGGGCTTGCGATCGCCAAGTGGATCGTCGACAGCCACGGCGGCGTCATCGGTGTGACCTCGGTCGAAGGGGTCGGCAGCCGCTTTACGATTCGCCTGCCACGATAGGAAGCCCCTCGGCATAAATAAAGGGATAGGGCCACGCGGCCCTATCCCTTTTTGCCAGCTATGGCAGCTTGTGCGCTACTCGCGGCACAGGTGCACGGCGAAACCGGCGAACTCGCGCTTAAAGTACACGAGCTTGGTACCACCGTCGGGCAGCAGCGCGCGCGACTCTTCGTTGACCTCGAGCCCGCGCTCGGCAAACCACTTCTCAGCTGCATCGATGTCGTTAACGGCAAAGCCGATGTGGCCCTTGGTGCCACGACCGTTCTGCTTCATGATCTCGACCAGCGAATCATTAAAGTACGAAACCGGGGTCTCGATGACGGGCAGGCCCATCATCGTCGAGAACAGCTCCGCGATCTCCAGGGCGTCTGCCGGGTCGGTGGCGTTAACGCCCACATGGGCAACGCGCATACCAAAGAGCTCTACCGGGTTGGCGTTCTGCTCACTCATGCAGTCAGCGCCTACTGAGCCATGACGTCGAGAACGGCCTTCTCGGCGGCAACGCGGTTCATGCCGGTCATGAAGGGCACGCCACTCACGTACGGGCAGGTGAGGCCCTCGGGGGCAACGGTGGTGGCGATCAGCAGGTCAGCGCCCTCGTCGCAGTAATCCTTGGCCTCGGAGATGGCGCACTGCACGATCTCGTACTTGTCGGCATAACCGTTGGCGTCGAGCAGAGTAGCGACCTTCTGGGCAACGAGCGTGGAAGTAGCAGCGCCAGCACCGCAAGCCAAAACGATCTTCTTCATAGGTAATGTCTCCCTTCATGGTTTACTTTAGGTAAGTGTACCGCAGCGAGCGATGGCACTCGGCCTCGATGAGCTTTTATGCCAGTTTGCTTGCGCGCTGCGTATAATACATCTAGTACGTGTTGTCATACCGCTCGCTTTATGAGCGACTAAGGACCCTAATATGCCCGATTCCCGCACACTCTGGACCGCCGTCGTTATCATCTGCATCGCCGTGTCGGTGTTCTTTAGCGTCAAAAAACGCACCACGTTTAAACGCCTGCAGCAATTGATGACCGCCAAGCAGTGGGACGAGTTCGATCGTTTGCTCGACGGCAAACTCACCAGCATGCTGTACCCGCGCTACAACCGCGACTACCTGCGCCTGAACTCCTATCTGCTGCGCGAGGACCATAAGCGCGCCGACGAGATGTTCGACCTGCTACTGGGACTCAACCTGCCCAAGATGCAGCGCGTCGACCTGGTGATCAAAGCTTTTAACTACTACGTTGGCCAGGAGGACCGCAAAAAGGCCAAGGAGTTGCTGCACGAGATCAAGGGCTTTGAGGGCGGTCAGGCCGAGGCAGTCGCACACGAATGCCAGCTGATGTACGACACGATGATCCTCAAGCGCCACAACGACATTCCCGAGCTGGAGCGCATGCTCGAGGATGTCGGCGACGACCCGGTCAAGCGCTGCCGACTGGAGTACCTGCTGGCCCTGCAGTATCAAAACAAGGGCGACGAGGCAAAGTTCCAAGAGTTCCTGGAGAAGTCGGGCCAACACTCGATGGCCGTCAACGCGTAACGGACGGCTTGTGCTAGACTTCTAGTCTCACGGGGGCGTGGCGGAATTGGCATACGCAGGAGACTTAAAATCTCTCGCCGCAAGGATTGTGGGTTCGAGTCCCACCGCCCCTACCATATGGAGCTTTCGAGCCCGTGTCCCCCAGGGATGCGGGCTCGCTTCTTTTGGATGCCGGCGGGGCTCTAAGTTGCGGTGGAATAGATCCTGTTTATACCGTTTACCAGCTTATTTAGGAACTATTTCACCGCAACTTATGAGGGGATGGTTAAAGGGTGCTGAGAGTGGGGGTCCAGGCGATGGTGGGAGTCGCGCCGTCGAGGGTTTCGTTGATGGTGGCGGCCATGCCGGCGAGGAGGCTGTTCTCGCTTACGGTGAGCGTCTTGTAATCGCCGGCGCGCATGAGTTCGCGAATCACCACGGCGCCAGCGAGAATCACGCCCGCACGCTTGGGCTGCACGCCCGGTAGCGCGGCGATGCCCTCCACGTCCAGCGTGGACATGCGCTCGATAGCGGCCGAGATCTGCTCCATCGAAAGCTCGCGCAGGTGCACAAAGCTCGAGTCGTACGGCTCCAGCTCGTGGACCAGCGCCACGAGCGTGGTGACGGTACCGCCAACCGCGACCAGGCGCTCTGCACGCTCAAAATTGTTCGGCAGGCCCTCAAAATAGGTGGAGAACTGCTCGCCCGCCCACGCGGCGGCAACCGCAAGCTCGTTCGCCGACGGCGGCAGTGCAGAGAAAAACCGCTCGGTCACGCGCCGGCAACCGATGTCCAGCGAGCGCGTTCCCTCCAGCGCAAAGACCCCGCGCTCCGGAGCGTATACGCCCGTCGCGAGCTCCGTGGAGCCGCCGCCCGAATCGGCGACGATAATGCGTTCACCGGCAAAGTCGTGCGCCACGCCAAAAAATGTCAGGCGTGCCTCGACCTCTCCCGGAATCACCTGCGGTTCGAGCTCCAGCTCGCGCAGGCCGTCCAGCAGCAGTGCGGCGTTGGACGCATCACGCGCAGCACTCGTGCACGTGGTGCAGATGCACGCGGCCCCAAAGGCACGCGCCTCATCCACAAACATGCGGCACGCAGCGAGCACACGCTCAACGGCCGCCTCGCAAAAGCGACCTGTCGCGTCCACGCCCTCGCCCAGGTCGGTAATCTCGGTATGCTTGGACGATTCCACAATCGCCCCGGCCTCGACCTGCGCTAACACCAGTCGCGACGACACTGTTCCCAGGTCGATCGCGGCTACCTTATAACGTTTGCAATCTGCCATTGCCGGCTCCCCTCCGGGCGCTATTTGCCGTTGGACACGACCGTCTGGCCCTCGACGCCGTTAAACCCAAACAGCATGTCGAGCGCTTGGATGTACCACGGCGCGTCCTTACCGACTTCTTCGATTTCCTTGGCAACTTCGCTGGCCTTCTTGGCGTTTGAGGACTTTTTGCTCGACGACGAATCCGAATCCTCGTCCAGACCCTGTACTTCAATCCTCTTTTCGCCGGGCATCACCATGCCCAGTTCCCGTGCCCGATCCTTAATGCCCTCTTCCGAGAGCCACTTGTCAGTGTCTTTTTTCATCTCATCTCTGTATTGCTCGCGAATCTCGACCTGCTTGGCCAAGATGTCGTTCGAGCGTTTTGCAACGTACAGGTCGCGCACGGGGAAATACAGGCTCACGAGCGCCAGAGTCACCACGATACCGATAAACAGCGGACGCAGAGAGCCATGCGTAAAGTCATAGATTGCCTTGACCACCGCATTGTCGTTGGCGTAGCGCATAAAGTCCGAGCTCGAAAAACGGTTCGAGGGCCTGCTCGATTTGTCGTGTGCCTGAGTCGAGGGACGCGACGCATGTGTCGAACGTGCCGGGCGCACCGGTCCATCTGCCGAAGTATTCACATGAGCATTGGGGCGCGAGGTACTTGTCGGGCGCTGCGTGGAGCGGTCGGCGCCGGCGTAGGCGGACCCACCGAGCTGCACCGTGCGCGCACGGCGAGGCGACGGCTCACGCGAACCGGCGGAATAGTACCTGTTGTCGTAAATCTGATCCATGTGCGCCTTGTGCGGTTGAGGTTTGTTTGCGCTAAGTATTCTAGTTATAGCACGAGCGCGCACACCACCTTCGGCAGCCTTTGCTCGACATAAAAAAGGCGCTGAGCCATATGGCCCAGCGCCCAATGGTACTCAACAGCGCCCGGCTGGAGCAAGGCGAATCCGAGTCTTCCCCGCCCCCGCGAGCTCCGCGTGCCTAGCGAATGTTGTAGAACGCAGACTTGCCGGCGTAGCGCGCGCTGCCCTCGAGCTCGTCCTCGATACGGATGAGCTGGTTGTACTTGGCGATACGGTCGCTGCGGCACGGGGCGCCCGACTTGATCTGGCCGGCGTTGACACCCACGACCAGGTCGGCGATCGTGGAGTCCTCGGTCTCGCCGGAGCGGTGGCTCACGATGCAAGCATAGCCGGCCTCCTTGGCGGTTTCGATGGCCTCGAGCGACTCGGTGAGCGTGCCGATCTGGTTGACCTTGACCAGGATCGCGTTGGCGGCACCCAGCTCGATGCCCTTCTTGAGGCGCTCGGTGTTGGTGACGAACAGGTCGTCGCCCACCAGCTGCACCTTGTTGCCAATGCGACGGGTAAGCTCGACCCAGCCGTCCCAGTCCTCCTCGGCCATGCCGTCCTCGATGGAAATGATGGGATAGGTGTCGACGAGCTTCTCCCAGTAATCAACCATCTGGGCGCTCGTGTACTCCACGCCCTCGCCCTTGAGCTCGTACATGCCGGTCTCGGCGTTGTAGAACTCGGTCGAGGCCGGGTCCATGGCGTACATGAAGTCGACGCCGGGCTTAAAGCCGGCCTTCTCCACGGCCTTGGTGATGTACTCGAACGGCTCGGCATTGGTCTTAAGGTTGGGGGCAAAGCCGCCCTCGTCGCCCACGCCGCCGCCCAGGCCGGCCTCGTGCAGCACGCCCTTGAGGGTGTGGTAGACCTCGGCGCACCAACGCAGGCCCTCGGCAAAGCTCGGGGCGCCCACCGGCATGATCATGAACTCCTGGAAGTCGACGTTGTTGTCGGCATGCACGCCGCCGTTGAGGATGTTCATCATGGGCGTGGGCAGCAGATGAGCGTTGACGCCGCCCAGGTACTGGTACAGCGACAGGCCCGCCGACTCGGCAGCGGCGCGGGCGACGGCCAGCGACACGCCCAGGATGGCGTTGGCACCGAGCTTGGTCTTGTTGGGGGTACCGTCCGCGGCAATCAGCGCGGCATCGACGGCGCGCTGGTCGAAGGCGTCGAGGCCCACGACGGCGTTAGCGCACTCGTTGTTGACGTGCTCGACGGCCTGCGAAACGCCCTTGCCCAGGTAGCGGCCCTTGTCGCCATCGCGCAGCTCGCAGGCCTCAAAGGCGCCGGTCGAAGCACCCGAAGGCACCATTGCGCGGCCAAAGCTGCCGTCCTCGAGCACGACCTCGACCTCGACGGTGGGATTGCCGCGGCTGTCGAGCACCTCGCGACCGTAGACGTCCAAAATATCGCTCATGTTGTCTCCCTCTCACTTGGAAACGTAGTGGATGCAAGCGACCGGCTGACCGTGCACCGTCGGTGCGCCTCCGTAAGTTAGCCATGTCGCACTTTTTGCATTATGCCCTAAGTTAGCCGAGGGATACACTTGATTTTCGAAAAATTTAGCGGGAACGATGAGGCATGTCAGCCCGTCGTTCCCGCAGTCTTACTCCTCCGCCTTTGCGGCATCCCACAGGTCGTTGAGGCCGTGGGTCGAGAGCTCGGCCAGATCCACGTGGGCATCGGCCGCCATCTGCTCCATCGCAGCCCAGCGACGGCGAAACTTGGCCGTGCTGGCGCGCAGGGCGCTCTCGGCGTCGATACCCTCCTTGCGCGCGACGTTGACCAGGGCAAAGAGCAGATCGCCAAACTCCATCTCGCGCTCGGGCGTTCCAGGGGCCTCGGCCTCAAACTCGGCACGCTCCTCGGCAACCTCGTCCCACACGTCCTGGACCGTCTCCCACTCAAAGCCCACGGCAGCCGCCTTGCGCGACACCTTCTGAGCCTGCATCAGTGCCGGCAGATGCGTGGGCACGCCGTCGAGCAGACCCTCGGGCGCGGCCTCGCCCGCCGCCACGGCCTTGTCCTTGGCGGCTTTCTCGGCAAGCTTGACCTCGTCCCAGATCTTGAGTACCTCGTCGGAACTGTCAGCATCTACATCGCCAAACACGTGCGGGTGGCGACGGATGAGCTTGGCGTCGATATCACGCGCCACGTCGGCCAGCGTAAACTCGCCGGCGTCCGCCGCGATCTGCGCATGCAGCACGACCTGCATGAGCACGTCGCCCAGCTCCTCGCGTAGGTGAACCGCGTCGTCCGCCTCGATGCAGTCGAGCGCCTCGTAGGCCTCCTCGATCATGTTCTTGCCAATGCTGCGGTGCGTCTGCTCACGGTCCCACGGGCAGCCATCGGGCTGACGCAGACGCCAGATGGTCTGCACCAGATGCTGCAGCTCGGTCGACGCGTCTACCAGCGTGGACAGATCGCGCGAGCCCTCGGCATTTTGCTGAGCCATGTGCTGCGCCATGGCTACTCCTCCTCCATGACCACGTGGCGGAACGCGCCGCCCTCGTAGATGCCGTAGCTGTGCGAGCCGTCCTTGGGGATGCTCACGCTACCGGGGTTGAAGAGCCACAGGCCCGGGTGCGCGGCGCTTTCCTCGTTGACCTTGATGTGCGTATGGCCGTAGACGAGCGCGGAGCCCTCGGGCAACGCGGGCGCGTGGTCGACGCTGTTGTGCATGCCGGCGCCAAAGACGTGGCCGTGCGTCAGGAACAGCTCGCGGCCGGTCTCGTCGAAAAGCGTGGCGTAGTCGGCCATGACGGGAAAGTCGAGGACCATCTGGTCGACCTCGGCGTCGCAGTTGCCGCGCACCGCGATGATGCGGTCGGCCAGGGCGTTGAGCAGCGGGATTACGCGCTTGGGGGCGTAATCACGCGGCAGGTCGTTGCGTGGACCGTGGTAGAGCAGGTCGCCCAGCAGCACGATGCGGTCGGGCTGCTCGGACTCGATGGCGGCGACCAGGCGCTCGGCCCAGTATGCCGAGCCGTGGATGTCGGAGGCGATGAGGTATTTCATGGGGAGATCCTTTCGAATGGGGTTGATATGGCTGGGCGCAGGATGTCGCCACCAGCCGCGTTATTCAAATCGCAGCGCCGCGCTCTGGGCCGTCTGCATCACGCGCTGGAGCGGCACGTCGTGCTCGCGGGCAAGACGGGCGCAGTCCTCGTACTCGGGCGCCGCGCGCTCGCTGCCGTCGGGCAGGGTGGCCACCTTGACGGACACCTCGCCCCATGGCGTCGTCACCTGCTCAAAGCGGCGTGGCAGGCAAACGCGCTCCATAACCTGGCGACGAATGCCGTTGGTCGTGGTTTCCAAAAAGATGATCGTCTGCAGGCGCTCGATATCCTCGTGGGCGCAGATTACCTGCAGCTGCCAGCCGGGACGGCCTTTCTTGCAGTAGAGGGGCAGCCAGTGCACCTCGCGCGCACCCGCCTCGCGCAGGCGGTCGGCGGCGTAGGCAAGCACCTCGGGCGACGCATCGTCGATGTCGCATTCCAGCTTGACGATGGTCTCGGGCGCATCGGTCTCGCGAGACAGCGGAGATTTGCTATCGCATGGCATACGGTCCGGCTCCTTTCCGCACGGGCTCGTTTTGTTCATCCAAACGCTAGCACATCGCGGGCGATGTGGATGTGACGGAGCGCGATGAGCGCGATTTTCCTTGTTCGCAAGAAACCGACGCTCCACCGCCTCAGTCAAACATGCACATCAGCCTCCAAACATGTCATTTTTTGCAGCTTTTGGAGGCTGATGTGCATGTTTTGACGCGGGGCCGATGCCGCGTGGCGACCCTCGCACGCAACCCACCTTTCCAATCGATTTCGACCCCCGGCGTGCCCGGCGTGTTGAGAGCTACGCCATTACAATGAAGCGGATTCGCTTGACGCAAAGGAGCCGCCATGTCTGCTTGCCCGCTGGTCGATTGCCACACCCACACCTCATTTTCGGACGGGCATGCCTCGTTTGAGGACAACGTCCGTGCCGCTGCCGCGGCCGGGTGCCGTGCCATGGTCTCGACCGACCATCTCACCCTGCCCGCCAGCATGGACGCCAACTGCGAAGTGCAGGTTACTGAGGGCGACCTGCTGGCACATCGTCTGGCTTTTGAGGATGCCCGCAAGCTTGCCGCGCAGATCGCGTCGGAGCTCGAGCTTATCTATGGCTTTGAATGCGATTGGTACGAGGGCTGCGAGCCTTTGGTTGAGCGCTGGTCCCAGGGCGCCGTCGTGCGCCTGGGCAGTGTGCATTGGATTGGCAACCCAGGCGATATCATGGCCGGCGCCGCGGGTACGGCGGGAACGGAAAACGTCGCTCGTCCCGATACACCCGATTCGCGCTGCGGTTGGATCGACGATGATAGCGACCTGCATGTTTGGGAAAACTTAGGCGTGCACGGCGTGTGGGAGCGCTATGCCGATGACTGGTGCCGCGCCTGCGAGAGCCCGCTCAACTTTGATGTAATGGCTCACCCCGACCTGGTCATGCGCTTTTCGAAAGAGGGCTTTGCGCCCGGCTTTGACCCCGCGCCGTTCTGGGGGCAGATGGCAGAGTGTGCACACGACACGGGCCGCCGCGTTGAGGTCTCGACCGCCGCGCCGCGCAAGGGACTCGACGACTACTATCCCGCGACCGGGTTGTTGCGTTGCTTCGCCCACGCCGAGGTGCCGATCACTTTTGGCTCGGACGCACACCGCGCCTGCGACATCTGCTGGAACATCCGCGAGGCCCAGGCCCACGCCTACGACTGCGGTTATCGAACCTTCGACATCCCCCACGCCACCGGCGAATGGGAATCCACGCCCCTCGCCTAGCCATCCCTTCATAAGTTGCGGTGAAATAGGGATTGTTTTGCTTGATGAAGCGCTTAAACAGTCCCTATTTCACCGCAACTTCCATGACCCCGTTACACCAACAAAGACTGTCCCAAACGACTAGTGGCGGCGGGCGTTGAGCTCGCCAGCCAGTTCGTCGAGGGTGATGCCGTAGCGCTCGAGCGTCACGAGCAGGTGGTAAATCAGGTCGCCGGCCTCGTAGCGGATGTGGTCGTGATCGTTATCCTTGCAGGCCATGATCACCTCGCTTGCCTCCTCGGCAAGCTTCTTGAGCAGCTCGTCCTCGACGTCGGTCAACAGACGCGCGGTATAGCTCTCCTGCGGCGATGCATCACGACGACCGTGAATCACCTCGGCGAGCCCCGTCAGCGTCTCACCGATATTTCCATCCTGAACGTTTGCGGTGCGCACACCCATAGTTCAATCCTTTCTGGTTGGCCAAGCGCCTAGTCGAGCGCCCGTCCTACGCGAGTTTCTTAAAGAAGCAGGTACGGTTGCCGGTGTGGCAGGCCGGACCCGGCGAGTCGACCTTGACCAGCAGCGTATCGCTATCGCAGTCGGCCCAGAGCTCCTTGACCGCTTGCATATTGCCGCTCGTCGCGCCCTTGTTCCAGAGCTCCTGGCGACTACGGCTCCAAAACCACGTGGTGCCGGTCTTGAGCGTCAGCCCCACCGATTCCTCGTTCATCCAAGCAACCATAAGCACCTCGCCGGTGTCATATTGCTGAACCACACAAGGAATCAATCCTTTGGCGTCGTATTTAAGATCCGCTGGAGTAGTAATTTCTCTCATTTCAATTCCCCAATTTAAACATCGCCGGTCGGCGAGGGTTGTCCAGGTGCCGCAGGTTGCCGCGAAAGAGGAGCGACGCGTACTTTGGTACGCGAGCGACGGTTTGAGCGGCAAGATGCGGTGCCTGGGCAAGCCGCAGCGCTAGAAGTCCAACCTGACAGGGATGCCCTGTGACGCCATATACTCCTTCACCTGGCGAATGCTGAAGGTTCCAAAGTGAAAGACGCTCGCCGCCAGCACGGCGTCGGCCTCGCCCTCGATCACGCCCTCGGCAAAATGCTCGAGCGTGCCCACTCCGCCGCTCGCGATGACGGGAATCGGCACCGCGCGCGCCACGGCGCGGGTGAGCGCCAGGTCAAAGCCGGCCTTGGTGCCGTCGCGATCCATACTGGTCAGTAGGATTTCGCCGGCGCCGCGACGAGCCGCCTCCTCGGCCCACGCCACCGCGTCGATACCCGTGGCGTTGCGGCCTCCTGCGGTAAAGACTTCCCACTTGTCGGCACCAGATGCGCCGGGCAAACCGACGCGCTTGGCATCGATCGCCACGACCACAGCCTGGCTGCCAAACGCCGCGGCGGCCTGGCTGATCAACGACGAATCGCGCACGGCCGCCGAGTTGAGCGACACCTTGTCGGCACCAGCCGCCACCATGGTCCGCATGCCCGCCAAGTCGCGAAAGCCGCCGCCCACGGTATAGGGAATAGCGAGCTCCTCGGCTGCATGCGCCGCCATCTCGATAGTCGTCGCACGGTTGTCGCTCGTGGCGGTAATGTCCAGGAAGACAACCTCGTCCGCACCCTCGCGGTCGTAGGCGCGCGCCAGCTCCACCGGATCGCCCGCATCGCGCAAGCTCACAAAGTTGACGCCCTTGACCACACGGCCGTCCTTGACGTCCAGACAGGGAATCACGCGTTTGGTAAGCATGGGCTACTCCTCCCCTCGGGCGGCGGCCAGCGCCTGGGCCAGCGTAAAGTTGCCCTCGTAGAGCGCGCGACCGGTAATAGCACCTTCAATCGCGCCCTCACCCACTGCGGCCAGCGCACGGATGTCGTCGAGCGTCGAGATGCCACCCGATGCCACGACGGGAAAGCCCGCGACCTCGGCCACATGGCGATACGCCGCCACATCGATGCCCGTCTGCATGCCGTCGCGCGCGATGTCGGTGTAGACCAGGTGCTTAAAACCCAGCCCGGTGAGCTGTGCCACGGCATCGTCGAGTGCCACGCCCGCGCCATCACGCCAGCCGTTCACCTTGACCTGGCCGTCGCGGGCGGCAATGTCAGCCACCAACAGCTCGCCAAAGTCTTCGGCCGCCACCTCGGCGAAACCCGGCTCGGTCACCAGCACGGTGCCCAGTGCGATGCGGCGTGCGCCGTAGCCTGCCAACTCGTCGATGCGCGCGAGCGAGCGGACGCCGCCGCCCACGTCCACAGACAGACCATCGACGCCGCAGATAGCCTTAATCGCCACCGAATTAGCAGCGCATGTGTCCTCGTCCTCGCCAAAGGCAGCGGACAGGTCGACGACATGCACCCAGCCTGCGCTCTGTTCGGCAAACGAGCGGGCGACGGCCACAGGGTCGTCGGAATATACCTTGCAGCGGCTGCGGTCGCCGCGCTCCAGGCGCACGACCTTGCCGCCGATCAGATCGATTGCGGGAAACAGGATCATCGGCCGGCCTCCTCGACGATGTTGACGAAGTTCTTAAGGATGCGCTGACCCAGCGCTGAGGATTTCTCGGGATGGAACTGGCAGCCCCACACGTTGCCGTGACGCACGATGCACGGGAAGCTCCGCGTATAGTGCGTGCGCGCCAGCACATCGGCGGCATCGGCGTCGTCGGCCACCGCGTAGCTGTGGGTGAAATACATGTTGGCACCCTCGGCAAAACCAGCAAGCAGCGGATCGGCCGCGCCGGCGGGCGTCATGTGCACCTGGTCCCAGCCCACGTGCGGCACCTTCAGGCGGCTCGACTCCAAGCGCGTGCACGAACCGCGCATAATACCCAGGCCATCGACCCAGGGGCCACCGGCCTGCTCGGGGGTGTTGCCATCGGCAACCGCGCCCTCGTCCGCAGGCACGCCCTCGTCGCCGCGCTCAAAAAATAGCTGAAGGCCCAGGCAGATACCGAGCAGCGGAGTTC
Source organism: uncultured Collinsella sp. (assembly GCA_902494565.1). Classification (GTDB taxonomy): domain Bacteria; phylum Actinomycetota; class Coriobacteriia; order Coriobacteriales; family Coriobacteriaceae; genus Collinsella. Next base: position 31,213 of record CABUTN010000017.1, read on the forward strand.
CGGCGGCAACGGCGTCGAGCACCGCGTCGGCCTCGCCGCTCTGGCGCATAAAGGCGATCGCGTCATAGAACGCGCCCACGCCCGGGATGACCAGGCCGTCGGCGCGGCGGATCTGCTCCGGGTCGTCCGACGTACAGGCGGCGGCACCGGCGCGCGCAAGCCCGCGCGCAACGCTCGACAAGTTGCCCTTGTGGTAGTCGACCACCACGATCTTCGGTTCGCCCACGCGACCCTCCCTTTTCCCATTCAAAACCTGTCCCTTTTTGGCAGGTTACAGCGAGCCCTTGGTGCTGGGGATGCCCTGCACGCGGGGATCGAGCTCGCAGGCGTGGCGCATCGTGCGGCCCACGGCCTTAAAGGCGGCCTCGATAATGTGATGCGAGTTGCCGCCCGCCAGCTCGCGCACGTGCAGCGTGAGCTTGGCGTCGCGCGCAAAGGCGTAGAAGAACTCGACGGCCAGCTCGGTATCGAAGCTGCCCACGCGCTCGGTCGGCACGGGCAGCTCGCAGTAGGCCTGCCCGCGGCCCGAAATATCAACAGCAGCCATCACGAGTGTCTCGTCCATGGCGATCGCCGCGTCGGCAAAGCGCGTAATGCCCGCCTTGTCGCCCAGCGCCCGGCAAAACGCCTCACCCAGCACGATACCCGTGTCCTCGACGGTGTGGTGCGCATCGACCTCCACGTCGCCCACCGCGTGCACCGTCAGATCGAACAGACCATGGCGGCCAAAAGCGTTGAGCATGTGGTCGAAAAACGGCACGCCGGTCGAGATATCGCACACGCCGCTTCCGTCCAGGTCGAGCTTTACGACAATGTCGGTCTCGCCCGTCTTGCGGGTCACCTCGGCATAGCGGTCCATCTACATCTCCTCCTTCACCAGCGTGGCAAACGCGGCCAGCACCTCGTCGTTTTCCTGCGGGGTGCCCACGGTAATGCGCAGGCAGTCCGCGAGCCCCGGCGCGTAGCTAAAGTCGCGCACCAAAATCGAATACTCGTCGCGCAGGCGCTCGCGCACGTGCGTGGCATGCGGCGTGCGCACGAGCACAAAGTTCGCCGCGCTCGGCCACGCCTCCACGGGCAGACCCTCGGCAGCCATTGCGCGCAGGGCGCACAGCTCGCGCTCGCGCTCGGATGCAACCTGTGCCACCACGGGTGCGTACGCATCGCGGGCACGCACGCAGGCAAGCGCGGCGGCCTGGCTCAGCACGTTAACCGAGTAGATTTGGCGAATCGCCGCAAACACATCGATGACCTCGGGCGCCGCGATCACATAGCCCAGACGCGTGCCGGCGGCGCCAAACGCCTTGGACAGCGTATGCAGAATCACCAGGTTGGGATGCTCGGCGATAAGCCCCTGCGCCGTGGTAGCCGCGCCAAACGAATCGTCCGCAAACTCAACGTAGGCCTCGTCGACCATGACCATGCCGGGGCACGCATCGCACAGGGCCGCGACAAAGTCGAGCGGCGCCACGTCACCCGTGGGATTATTGGGCGAGGTCACGATCGCCAGGCTGCACTCGGGAGCCGCTGCGAGCACAGCCGCTTGGTCGAGCTCAAAGGTCGCCGGGTCGTGCCACACATCGCGCACCTCGGTCTGACAGAGCGACGCAAAGAACGCGTACTCGCTAAAGCACGGCGGGCAGTTGAGCAGGGTCCGTCCCGCGCCGCCAAACGCCAGCAGGTAGTTATAGAGCAGCTCATCGCCGCCGTTTCCCGCGCAAATATTCTCACGCGCCACGCCATGCCAGGCAGCGAGCTCATCGCGCAGGTCGTTGGACATGGGGTCGGGATAGCGGTTGAGCGGCGTGGCAGCCAAAGCCGCGTCGATTGCCTCGCGCACGCCGACCGGCACGGGATAGGTGTTCTCGTTGGCCGAAAGATTGATGCGCGTGGGCGTAAAGTTGGGATCATAGGGCTCAATGCCGGCCAGGTAGGGCTGGACGAGCTCCTTCATGCGCGGCGTAAGTTCGGCCATGTTAGGCCTCCTCGCCGGTCGCGCCAGCGCCATCCGAGCCTGCAACCGCCAGGTCCACACCCTCGGCGACCGTCGCCACAGCGTCGCCCGGCCAGGCGACCTCGGTCAGGTCGGCCGCGGCCAGAGACTCGGCACTCACGGCATCCTCGCCCTGCTCCAACACGCGGCGACGGAGAGCGGCCGAAAGCGCGTGCGCCCACAGGCCCTCGGCCTCGGCCAGGCGCTGCGTCGCGGGAGCGTCTGAGAGCAGGCCCTCGGGTGTATAGCAGATAACACTCGAGCGCTTGACGAACTCCTCCACCGAAAGCGGATTGGAGAACATGGCCGTGCCGCCGGTCGGCAGCGTGTGGTTGGGGCCGGCGACGTAATCGCCGAGCGGCTCGGAGCTCCAAGCGCCCACAAAGATGGCGCCGGCGTTGCGAATGCCGCCAAGCAGGCCCATCGCATCTTTGCAGTGCAGCTCCAGGTGCTCGGGCGCCACGGTGTTCACGGCCTCGACGGCGGCAGCCATATCGGCGGCCACCACGATGGTGCCTTCGTTGTCGAGCGAAGCGCGCGTGATCTCGGCACGCGGCGACTGCGCCACCAGGATGTCGATGCCAGCCTCGACCTCGCGCGCAAACTGTTCGTCGCAAGTCACCAGATAGCATGCTGCCAGCGGATCGTGCTCGGCCTGGGCCATCAGGTCTGCCGCGACCACCATAGGCTTGGCCGTGGCGTCGGCCAGCACGCAGACCTCGGAGGGACCGGCGACCATGTCGATTCCCACATCGCCCGAGACAATCTGCTTGGCAGCGGCAACAAAAGCGTTGCCCGGACCGGTGATTTTATCGACACGCGGAATGCTCTCGGTACCGTACGCCAGCGCGGCCACGGCCTGAGCGCCACCCACCATATAGATTTCGTCCACGCCGCCGAGCTTGGCTGCCGCGAGCGTGTAGGGACTGATCAGGCCGTCTTTTTGCGGCGGGGTCACCATAACCACGCGCTTGACGCCGGCGACCTTGGCGGGAATGGCGTTCATGAGCACGGTGGAGGGATATTGCGCGCGGCCGCCCGGTACATAGATGCCGGCCGCCGCGAGCGGGGTCACCTTAACGCCGAGCATCGTCCCGTCCGGGCGCGTGGTAAACCAGCTCTGCTCGACCTCGCGCTGGTGGAACTCACGAATCTGGCGCGCGGCCTTCTCGAGCGCCGCGACAAAAGCGGGATCGAGGCCTTCGAGCGCGGCATCGATCTGCTCCTGCGGCAGGCGGAAGCTTTGCAGCTCAACGCCGTCAAAACGCTGGCAGTAATCGCGCACCGCGGCATCGCCGTTGACGCGCACGTTGGCCACGATATCGTGGGCGGCGTCGACGATGTTTTGCGGCAGCACACCCTTGCGGTTGAGCTGGTTGGTAACGAGGCGCTCACCGGGAGCAAGCTTGATGGTCTTCATATCGGTATCCCCTATCGGTCGAGGTTGTGTTCGAAAAACGAGAGGCCGGGCGGCGGCGCCAATCGGCCCGCAGCCCGTACGTTGGGGCGCCCGTGCGCGCTCGCGCTATTGTGCCGAGCCCGCGACGGGCTCAAAATGCTTGTCCTTCACGGCCGCCGCCAAGCGATCTGCCAGATTGCGCACGCGCGGATCAAGGCGCGCAGCACCCGGGTTGACGAAGAAGCGGGCCGTGCAGTCCATGATGCGGCCGGTGATGACCAGGTCGTTGTCGCGCAGGGTAGCGCCCGTGGCGGTAATGTCCACGATGCGGTCGGTCATGCCGACGATGGGTCCCAGTTCGATGTTGCCGTGCAGTGAGACGATATCGGCATTCACGCCGCGCTCGGCATACCACGCGCTCGCGATGCGCGGGTACTTGGTTGCCACGCGAAACGAACCGCGGCGGGCATAGTTGCGCTCGGCCTGACCGGCGCGCCACGCGGGCTCCGCCTCGATAAAGGTGCACAGGCCATAGCCCAGGTCGACCAGCTGCAGCAGGTTGAGGTCTGCCTCGATAAGCGAGTCCCAACCGCAGATGCCGCAGTCGGCGCCGCCGCAGCCCACAAAGGCGGGCGCGTCGCTGGGGCGCACAATGACAAACTCGATATCTCCGACCACGCCCTCGCCGGCACGCGTGTCGCGACCGCGCACGATTAGATGACGGCCGGGGTCACGCAGCTCAGAGACATCCAGGCCCGCGGCCTCGAGCACGTCGAGCGTGTCAGCCTTAAGCGAGCCCTTGGGCACGGCGATGCGCAGCGGGCCCTCGGCGCCACGGCCCGCGGCGTGGTCGCCGTCGGAAGCGGCATCCTCGGCCGAGGTGCGCGCGGCCTCCAGGCGCTCGAGCGAAAAGGCGAAGCCCGCCGCCGGCACCTCGATACCGTCGCCAAATGCGCCGGTAAAGATGGAGTCATAGCGTCCGCCCGAACCGACAGGATCGGGCAAGCCGCCGGCATAGGCCTTAAAGACCAAGCCCGTGTAGTAATCAAAAGAGTTCATGATAGAGAAGTCGAACGACAGCACCTGGGCGTCCTCGGGTGCCAGGCCCTCGACCAGGGCACGCAGCTCGCGCGTCAGCGGCGCGACGATACCGGCGGCCTCCAGCAGCGCGTCCACGCGGTCGAGTACCTCGGCACCGCCGTGCAGACGCGGCAGTTCGCTAATGGCGGCCTTGACGGCATCGGACTCGGTGCTTGCCGCCACGCGGGCATCGAGGCCCACAAAGTCGTTGGCGTGCACGCAGCGCAGGGCCTCAGCGGCCAGCTCGCGATCCTCGCACGCCGCGAGCAGTTCCTTAAACGGACGCACGCTACCTGCGATAATGCGTGCATCGGGCAGCGCCAGCTTGCGCACCGCCTCGGCCACGAGCGAGACAATCTCGACATCGCCCGCGGTGTCGCCCACACCGATAAGCTCAAAACCCAACTGCGTAAACTGACGCGAGCCGCCGGCATTGCGCTGGCACTCGCGAACCACCGGCGCCTCGTAGCGCAGGCGCAGTGGCAGATCGGCCGCGCGCATGCGGGTCGAAACCAGACGCACGATCGGCAATGTGTTGTCGGGACGGACCACCAGCAGGCGGCCATCATCGTCAAAGAGCTTAAACGGCGTGTCCGCAATGCGGCCGCCCTCCTCGAGCGAACCCTTGTCCTCGAGCAGCGGTGTCTCGACCGGAAGGTAATGATGCCCCCTGAAGCAGCCCTTCACCGTACATGCGATCTCCTCGCGCGCCTGAGCCTCCTCGGGCAATATGTCCCGGAATCCCCACGGTGTGGCCGTCATCTGGTGAGCCTCCTCATGCTGTGTTTCATATAGAACAGAAGACCGGCATAGCTCCGCCGGTCTTCTGGGTACTTTAGCATACTAGAGTGTTTGCGGGGAAAATCATCCTCCTCGGCTCACACCGTATTCATTTGGAAACATAGGAGCGGATTGTCGCAACCCAACCCCACCTAGACGCCAATCGCACGACGATACTCTGCCATTACCTGCGCATCGGCAGCTGCGGGGTCGGCAAAATAGCGCCAGTCATAGGTCTCGGCCGAAACAACTCCGCGATAGCCGCGCGCCACCAGCCTATCCAGGTCGGCGCGCATATCGCGGTCGCCGTCACCCCAGGCAAGATGCGTCGTGCCATCTGCCGCAACATCGACAAAATGCACGTGGGCGACATCATCGCCAAGCAGATCGAAATAATCGTCGATGGTATCCCCCGCCACCGCCATAGCGCCCAAATCCAGACACGCCTTAAGTGCCGGATGATCAACTGCCTCGATCATGCGCTTCGTATCGGCCGCCGAGTTCACGATCATCGACTCAACCGGCTGTAGGGCCTCGAGCACCAGTCGCACGCCGCGCTCTCCCGCATGCTCGGCAATCGCACGCAGCATCGAGGCGCTGCGACCCCACGCGTCCTCGATCGGCTCGTTCAAAAATGCCCAGCCGCTCGAGACCATGACCTGCTCGGCTCCAAGTTCCGCCGCGATATCTACAACGTTCTTAAAGTACGCGAGCGTGCGGGCACGCGCCTCATTCCCGCGCGCCGCGATATTCCACGGCTTGGGGTTGTTCTGTTCGGGACAAAGCCCCACAATCCGAACCCCATACCGCTGCGACAGCTCCCGTACCCGCTCGAGCGAATCGTATCCATGGCAATCGACATACAGATGCATCGCCCCGGTCCAAAGCTCGCAACACGTGTAGCCCGAAGCCAACGCCGAAGAAAAGAACTCCTCAAGATCAAAGTAGCGATGGCTGATATTCATAACGGCAAGCTGGGGGTAGCTCATAATTACTCTCCAACCCAAACGGGGCCCGTTCCATATAGGAGCGGGGCCCAATTACACAAACGTTATTTGCTCTTAGTAATCGAACTGGTGATAGTAACGACGATAGTTGAGGTTGTGCTTGGTGACCGTCTCGTAGTAAGCGGCAAGGCGATCGGTGATCAGCGAGGAGAGGATCCACGGGGAGACGATGACGCGGAACTCGTCGTCAAGGCCGGGGATCGCGAACTCGGCGGTGTCGATGATGTTGATGTCGGTGTCGCCGGTCACGCCGCGGGTCAGGAACGCGCGGACGCGCTCGTCGAGCTTGCGGTTCTCGTCCTCGCCCATGAACAGGAAGAC
>CABUTN010000018.1 GCA_902494565.1 uncultured Collinsella sp.
ATTTTCGACGATGCCTTTCTTAAAGAGCGCGGGTGCCTGGGCCTCGAGCTTTCGCGCGAGCCGCTCTGGTGCGCCGTTCCCGTCGACAGCGAGCTCGCCAAACGCGACATCGTCACATTCGACGACCTCCACAATCACAGTCTTATGCTTATACGCCGGGGCTGGAACACCGAAATCGACCGCGTACGCGACGAGATACTCTTGCATCATCCTCAAATCGCGCTCGTAGACTTCCCGCAATATCGGGTGGAGGTGTTCAATCGCGGCGCGAACGAGGACCTCGCGCTTGCGACGCTGCCGTTGTGGGCCAACGTCCACCCCATGCTCAAAACCGTCCCTACCGATTGGGACTGTCTCGTGTCTTACGGGCTGCTTCATTCGCCGCACCCCGCAGACCATGTGCGGGAGTTCCTCGATGCGGTGTCTGCCGTGCTCGAGGCAAAGCATCGATAGGCAATCGCGAACAGATGCGCTTATGCCTATGGGAATAACGGGAACTGGCTTCTGAGCTTGCGTTTTGATACCGTCGAGTACCGCCCGATGTTGTTTCGGCGTCGCCATAGAGCAAAGCCATCAGCGAAATGACGGGAATAACAGCCTCCGAACCTTCTGTTCGGAGGCTTTCTTTTTGCATGTCTGCCTAAACGACTCCTTGCCAAAGCCCCTTGAGCATCGGGCGGCATTATTGAGCGTGGGCGCTATCGTAGGTATCTTTGATCTCTTCCGGCAAATTGTCGGGAATCAGCGCCTTCAGTCTATCCTCGTTGCCATCCTGAATCGCCTGCTCGTAGTACCAGCATTTGAACTTCAACATGTCCAGCGCGCGGTTCATCTTCGCAATCTCTGACTCCATGTGGGACTTTCGCTCCTCGAACATGGCCTTGCGCTTGGGATATGTCGATGGGCCCTCCGCACACCATTCCATGAACAGCCGGATGTCCTTGATCTCCATTCCAGCCTTCTTTAAGCATTCGATGACCCGAAGCGCCTCGAGTTCCGTATCGCCGAATCGGCGAATGCCGGACGTCCGCTCCAATTCCGGGAACAATCCCTGCTTGTCGTAATAACGCAGCGTGGAAACGGGCAGACCGAACATCTCCGCTACCTGTCCGATTGTGTACATGGTCCCTCCGGACAAATCTCGAATTTACTCCTTGACCTAAAGTTAGGTTTAGGTATTACCTTCATTCTCGTCAATATAAATTGGGAGCGCAAGGGATTTTCGCCAAAGGCGCACGCTTGCCGGAACGGTATTCGCCGGCGGCGTGAACGGCGTGGGCGAAATCGCCGGGCATCCTGCTCTGGAGCAGGCGCAACGAATGGGCATGGAAATCTAGGCGGGCAGCTTGGCCGCGCGGAAAGAGATTTGTGTCCAGGATTATCGACAGGAGGAAATCAATCATGGCAATTAAACAGACGGCGGGCAGAGATGCCTTGGGGGACTTTGCCCCCAAATTTGCACAGCTCAATGACGATGTGCTGTTCGGAGAGGTGTGGAGCCGAGAAGACGGGCTTTCCCTTCGAGACCGCAGCGTGGTGACGGTGGTTGCCTTGATGGCACAGGGGCTGACGGACTCTTCGTTCCAATATCATCTGATGTCCGCAAAGAACAATGGCGTGACCAGGACGGAGATAGCAGAAATCCTTACGCACGCGGCGTTTTATGCGGGATGGCCCAAGGCGTGGGCGGCCTTTCGCATGGCGAAGGAAGTCTGGGCAGATGATGATGCCGCTGATGCAAGAGCTGAGCATCAAAACGAGATGGCCTTTCCTATCGGTGTCCCCAACGACGCGTTTGCGAAGTACTTTATCGGGCAAAGCTACCTCGCGTCCCTTTCCACCGAGCAGGTCGGCATTTACAACGTTACGTTCGAGCCCGGCTGCCGCAACAACTGGCATGTCCATCACGCCAAAAGCGGTGGCGGACAGATCCTCGTCTGCGTGGCTGGTCGAGGGTTTTACCAGGAATGGGGCAAACCGGCACAGGAGCTGTGCCCTGGCGATGTAGTAAATATTCCCGCGGGCGTAAAGCACTGGCACGGTGCGGCGCCCGACAGCTGGTTCTCCCATCTCGCGCTGGAGGTTCCGGGTGAGAATACCTCCAACGAGTGGTTGGAGCCCGTGGACGACGAGCAATACCTTAAAGCGACTGACAGGGAGGCTTAGGCATGGAGCAGTTGAAACTGACGCAGGAATGGGACAAGGTGTTTCCCAAAAACGATAAGGTTGAGCACAACAAGGCGACCTTCCACAACCGATACGGCATCACGCTGGCTGCCGACGTGTACGTGCCTAAGAACGCGGAAGGCAAGCTGCCCGCCATCGCCGTCAGCGGCCCGTTTGGCGCGGTGAAGGAGCAGTCCTCCGGTCTGTACGCGCAGAAGATGGCGGAGCTGGGCTTTTTCGCAATTGCTTTTGACCCGTCCTATACCGGCGAGAGCGGCGGCACGCCCCGCTATGTAGCATCGCCAGACATCAACACCGAGGACTTTTGCGCAGCGGTGGATTTCCTCTCTGTGCAGGAAAGCGTTGACCCGGAGCGTATCGGCGTCATCGGTATCTGCGGTTGGGGCGGCATGGCAGTCAATGCGGCGGCTATCGACACCCGTATCAAAGCTACCGCGGCTATGACCATGTACGATATGACCCGTGTGACCGCCAACGGCTATTTTGACGCCGAGGATTCCGAGCAGGCGCGCTTTGAAAAGCGGAAAGCGCTGAACGCGCAGCGCACCGAGGACTATAAAAACGGCAGCTATGCGCTGGCGGGCGGCGTGGTCGATCCACTACCGGAGGATGCGCCGCAGTTCGTGAGGGACTATTACGCCTACTACAAGACTCCGCGTGGTTACCATCCCCGCAGCCTGAACTCCAACGGTGGCTGGAATGTGACGTCCTCGCTGCCGTTCCTGAATATGCCGATTTTGCAATACAGCAGCGAAATTCGCTCTGCGGTACTGCTGGTGCATGGCGAGAAGGCGCACTCCCGCTATTTCAGCGAGACCGCGTACGGCAAGCTGACTGGGGACAACAAGAAATTGCTCATTATTCCCGGTGCCAGCCACACCGACCTCTACGATCAGACGGACATCATTCCGTTTGGAAAGCTGAAGGCATTCTTTGAGGAATATCTGAAATAAGTCGTGCCTTGATTTAATGCCAAGTCTCCAGCAACGATTCTTCTAAAGAGTGGGAGTAGCTGAAACGAGGCGATTGAATAACCCCATACGTTTTGGTTAAAACAAAATAATATGCCGTGCGCCTGCGGCATGAAGGAGGGAGATTTCTATGAATATCGTTGTGTTGAGTGGTAGCCCGCGCAAGGGCGCCAATACCGACACCATGGTCGAGGCGTTTGCCGAGACCGCGTGCGAGGTCGGCCATACGGTCGAGGTCATCCGCGTTGCCGGTAAAAAGATTGCTGGTTGTTTGGGATGCCAGTACTGCTTCGCCCATGAGGGCGTCTGCGTGCAGAAGGATGACATGGCCGACGTGATCGAGTCGCTGAAAGGCGCCGACATGGTTGTCTTCGCTTCGCCTATCTACTGGTTTGATATCACTGCGCAGGAGAAGGCCGCCATCGATCGCCTGTACGCCTTCGGTGCTACGGGCTTCCCGTTCACCAAGACGGCCCTTTTGCTCGATAGCCACAGCGAGGGCGTCTATGATGCGGCGATCGCCATGTACAAGTCAACCTGCGCGTACTGCAAGTGGGAGGACCAGGGCATTGTCACCATCAGCGGCATGACCGAGCGCGACAGCATGGCATCGTCGCCCAAGCTGGAAGAGGTGCGAGAGCTCGCTCGCAAGCTCGCCTAAGGACAAGAAGAACGCATGGCAATCAGCGTTGGCGGAAGTACTTGCCGTCCTTGCCGGGTGAATCGTTGATTGCCATGCACCGTTGCCCTTGTGGACAATCTCCGCGTGCTAGGAGACTTTCTCGCTCAGGAACTCCCTGAACGCGGGGATGTCAAAGCCAACGAGGCCACGTCCACGTTCCCCGATGACGCCGTCCTTCAGGAGGCGGCGTTTATATTGGCTTGCATAGTTGCTGGCAACGCCCATGCGTTTGGCTATCTCCGAGACCCTGCTGGGGCCAGAATCGGGCAGCATCGCGAGCAAAAACTCAATGTCTTTATCGGAAAGCTCCCGATAGGTCGTTTCGAGAATTCGATCGCGCAGCTCCATACGGGCAAGCAGAGAACCCTGCTGGACATCAGGTGCGCTGATTTTGGGCGAGTTCTCCGAAACATCCCATGTGCGATATCCGACGAGCTGCATCATATAGGGAAATCCGTCGACGGCCTTCACGGCATCCTCGAGCGCTTCTGGCGTGATTGAGCGGCCTCCGGCCTCAACGGTTTTGCGGAATGCGTTTGCAATTTCAACGTCAGTGATTCGTCCCAACTGATGATATTGGGAACGCCTGAGGAACGAGACGGAATCGTTACGCAGCAACACCGATACTTTGTAGGGCAGTCCTGCCATGAGTAGGGCAACTTTTTTACCTTCGCGTACAAAGTGCTGGTAAACAGAGGCAAATTGAAGCATTTCTTCGAGATCGACGGTGACTTCATCGATGGTGATGAGAAGTCCGATGTCATGTTTTTCGAGTTGCTTAAAGATGCCATTCATGCGCGTGCGCCAGTTGCCCTGAGCCTCTTGAGCATATGTCCAATCGATGCCCACTGGGCCAATTTGAACACCGTTTATGCGCGCGTGAGGCTGTGAGAGGTAGCTATCTGCGGCTTCTTTGGTTCGCTCGATAATATCTTCGAGCATGCCTGGCATGGCGGAGACATTTGCTGCGATCCAGCCGTGTTCAAGCGCCGTTTCTGAAAGGAGCGAGAGAAGCGCCGTCTTGCCCGTTCCCCTTGCGCCAGTAAAAATGGTCGACAGGTTGGGATCTCCCGGGCCGTTGATAAAGCCACGGTTGATGTCACGCAGGATATGCTCGCGACCCGCTAGAAAGGGAGGGACGCTTCCGAACGTCGGGGTAAAGGGGTTCTTGCTGTACTCCATGGTAGCTCCTTTGCAAGTTTTGCTAATTTTTGCAAGTTTTGCTAATTTTTGCAAGTTTTGCTAACGACTGACCAAAGGGCATCGAAGCAGTGACGCTGACATTTTTTACGCAGAAAAATAAGCAGAAATCAATTTATCTGCGTTAAAAAATAGTTGAGAAGAAAAACGACGAGTCCCGGGCGCAATGCCGTTGGGTTCCGGGCCTCGTCGCTTTGCGAAGTATCTAACGATCTCGTTGCCGTGGTACCTAGTCAAACAAGCTCGGCATGTCGTTTTCCTTCATGAGGGCGCCAGCGGAGGGCAGGCTCTGTGCGGTGAACCTTTCGGCCGAGACGCCGGCGCCAAGAATCTCCTCGGTCGTGCCGACGGTGGTGACCGAGCGGCCCTTCTTGGCCGTAAAGGCCTGGACGCCCTGCGTGTTGGTGGTCGTCTTGGTTTTGAGCAGCGACGTGTTGAAGTTCATCAGGCGATAGTCGCTCGAGACCAGCGCGATGTCGCGGTCCTCCTTGAGCACCTGGGCATATAGCAGCTTGCTGCCGCCGTAGATGGCGTTCTTGAGGCGCTTGCGGTTGGTCTTGGTAACGTATCCGGCAAGTGCGACGCGCACCGCGCGGCCGTTCTCAAAGACGAACAGCACGTCGGCCTTGTAGTCCTCGGGGTCGATAACCCAGATGACGCTCTCGTCGGGTTCCATCTCGAGGTCGGTGGGCAGGTACGAGCCCAGCTGTGCCGACTTGGTATCCTCAAACGCCGCGACTTTGCACTTATAAACCTGGCTCTTGTTGGTAAACACGAGCAGTTCATGCGTATTGGAGGACGGGAACTCGATAAAGGGTTTGTCGCCGTCCTTGTACTTGAGCGTGGTCGCCTTCTTGAGTACGCGGTCCGTCATCTTCTTAAGGTAGCCATCGCGCGAGAGCATGATGGTGACCGGGTACTCCTCGACCTCGGGCTCCAGGCTCACCTCGATGACCTCGTGGGGCTCAATCCTGCCCGTGCGGCGCGGCATCACGTACTTCTTGTTGACTGCGGCCAGCTCGTCGCTGATGACCTTCTTGATGTTCTCCTCGCTGGAGAGAATCTCCTCAAGCTCGGCAATCTCGCCCTCAAGCTTGGCAATGTCCTTGGTGCGGTTGAGGATGTACTCCTCGTTGATGTTGCGGAGCTTAAGTTCGGCAACAAACTCTGCCTGGGTCTCGTCGATGTCGAAACCCTTCATAAGGTTGGGCACGACCTCGGCCTCGAGCTTGGTGCCACGGATGATGGCGATCGCCTTGTCGATGTCGAGCAAGATCGCCTCAAGGCCGTGCAGCAGGTGCAGGCGCTCGGACTTTTTGCCCAGGTCAAAGTTAATGCGTCGACGCGTGGACTCAATACGCCACTTGACCCACTCGTGCAAGATCTGGCGCACGCCCATAACGCGGGGGTAGCCGTCGACCAGCACGTTGAAGTTGCACGAGAACGAGTCTTGCAGCGTGGTCGAGCGATAGAGCTTGGCCATGAGCTTGTCGGGGTCGACACCGCGCTTAAGGTCGATGGCGATGCGCAGGCCCGAGAGGTCGGTCTCGTCGCGAATGTCGGCGATCTCTTTGACCTTGCCCTCCTTGGAGAGCTTGACGATGCGCTCGATGATGACATCGGTCTTGGTGGTGTAGGGGATCTCGTAGACCTCGATGATGCGCTCTTCGGGAATCCAGCGCCAGCGGGAGCGGATCTGGAAGCTGCCAAGGCCGGTCTCGATAATCTTTTCCATCTCCTCGCGGCGGTAGATAATTTCACCGCCGGTCGAGAAGTCTGGCATGGGCATGTACTCGAGCAGGTCGCAGTCGGGATCCTGCAGGTAATGCATGGTGGCGGTGCAGACCTCGTTGAGGTTGAAACCGCAGATGTCGGACGCCATGGCGACGCCGATGCCCTTGTTGGCCGAGACAAGGATGTTGGGGAACGTGGTGGGCAGCAAACGCGGTTCCTTCATGGCGCCGTCGTAGCTATCGACGAAATCGACCGGGTCCTTGTCGATATCCTTGAAAATCTCGGCGCTGATGGGGGAGAGCTTGGCCTCGGTATAACGCGAGGCGGCGTAGCTCAGGTCGCCCGAATAGTACTTGCCAAAGTTGCCCTTCGACTCCACAAAGGGGGCGAGCAGCGCCTCGTTGCCCGTCGCCAGGCGCACCATCGTCTCGTAGATTGCGGCGTCGCCATGCGGGTTGAGCTTCATGGTCTGGCCCACGATGTTGGCGCTCTTCTGGCGCTCGCCCTTGAGCAGACCCATCTTGTACATGGTGTAGAGCAGCTTGCGATGCGAGGGCTTAAAGCCGTCGATCTCGGGGAACGCACGCGAGACGTTGACGCTCATAGCGTAGGGCATGTAGTTGACCTCGAGCGTCTGCGTGATCGGCTGATCGGTGACCTCGGAGTGCAGGCCGATGACGTTCTCGGCGTTGACCTGCTTTTTCTTTGGCTGGGTTTTCGTCTTCTTCTTTGCCACGATTTCCTCTTGAACTTCTTATGGGCCGTCGTTATCGATTTGCTGCTATTGCAGGTCCAGCTGGTCCAGGTATTCCTTGCCGTGCTCGGAGATATGGCGCTTGCGGCCCGCCTCGTCGTTGCCCAACAACAGGTTGAACATGGTTTCCATCTTGGTGACGTCCTCGGGCTCCACCTTGATCAGGCGACGCGTCTCGGGGTTCATGGTGGTGAGCCACATCATGTCCGGATCGTTCTCACCAAGACCCTTGGAGCGGTTGATCGAGCACTTTTGGTCGCCGATCTCTTTGAGGATGCCGTTCTTCTCGAGCTCGGTGTAGGCAAAGTAGGTCTTCTCTTTGCAGTTGATCTCGTAGAGCGGCGACTCGGCGATATACACGTAACCCTCGTCGATAAGTGTAGGCACCAGGCGGTAGAGCATGGTGAGCACGAGCGTGCGGATGTGGTACCCATCGACGTCGGCATCCGTACAGATGATGACCTTGTTCCAGTTGAGGTTGTCCAGGTCAAAGGCACCGAGGTTCTTGATGCGCTTGTCCTTGATCTCCACGCCGCAGCCCAGCACGCGCATGAGGTCCATGATGATGTCGGACTTAAAGATGCGCGGATAATCCTCCTTCAGGCAGTTGAGGATCTTACCGCGGACGGGCATAACGCCCTGGAACTCGGCATCGCGCGAGGTGCGAATGGCGCCTGCTGCCGAGTCGCCCTCTACGATGTAGATCTCGCGGCGGCTCTTGTCCTTGGAGCGGCAGTCGATGAACTTCTGCACGCGGTTGGCCATGTCGGTCTTCTGCTGCAGGTTGGTCTTGATGCTCTGACGCGTCTTCTCGGCGTTCTCGCGTGAGCGCTTGTTGATGAGCACCTGCTCCATGATCTTGTTGGCAGCATCTTTGTTCTCGATCAAGTAGGTCGAGAGGCGCTCCTTAAAGAATGCCGTCATGGCCTGCTGGATAAAGCGGTTATTGATGGCCTTCTTGGTCTGGTTTTCGTAGGACGTCTGGGTGGAGAAGCAGTTGGTCACCAGTACCAGACAGTCCTGGACGTCCTGCCACTTGATGCCGCTCTCGTTTTTGTTGTACTTGCCTTGATTCTTGATGTAGGCATCGATGGCGCTGGTCAGAGCGCTGCGGGCTGCCTTCTCGGGCGAACCGCCGTTCTCGAGCCAGGAGGAGTTGTGGTAGTACTCCTGCATCGTGAAGGTGCGCGAGAAGCACATGCACGCGGTGATCTTGACGTTGTAATCGGGTAGGTCCTCGCGATCGCGACCGCGACGGTCGGCCTCGATAAAGAAGGGCTCGGTAAGGTAGTCGGTACCGACCTTCTCGAGCACGTAGTCCTCGATGCCCTTGGGATAGCAGAAGTCCTCTTCGGAGAACTCGCCGTCGTCGCCCTCGATGCGCAGGCGGAAGGTCACGTTGGCGTTGACCACGGCCTGGCGGCGCATGGTCTCGCGATACCACTCGTGGGGGATGCTGATCGAGGTAAAGACCTCAAGATCGGGGCGCCATTTGATGGTGGTACCGGTGCGGTCTTCGTCGCTGGGCTCAATCTCGAGTGCCTTCTTTTTGGCGCCGACGACCTTGCCCTTTTTAAAGTGCAGGGAGTATTTGTTGCCGTCGCGCCAAACCGTGACGTCCATGTACTCGGAAGCGTACTGGGTCGCGCAGGAGCCCAAGCCGTTGGTGCCGAGCGAGAAGTCGTAGTCGCCGCCCTGGTTGTTGTTATACTTGCCGCCGGCGTAGAGCTCGCAAAAGACGAGCTCCCAGTTAAAGCGCTTCTCGGAAGGGTTCCAGTCGAGCGGGCAGCCGCGGCCGTTGTCCTCTACCTGAATGGAGCCATCGCGAAAGACGGTAAGGGTGATGAGCTTGCCGTAACCCTGGCGCGCCTCGTCAACGGCGTTGGACAGGATCTCGAAGGCAGCGTGTGCACAGCCATCGAGTCCGTCCGAGCCAAAGATGACGGCAGGGCGCAGGCGTACGCGCTCCTCGTCCTTGAGCTGGCGGATACTGTCGTTACCATAGTTTGCGGTGTTTTTTGCCATACTCGCTCTCTCGGTGCTCCTTTGCTGCGTTTAAGTCATATAGATAGTCAAGGTAGCATAGCCCAGCCCACAGACGATTCCACCCAACACGAAATCCATCGAACAACCGTTCGGAGTATATAGACGATAATACGATATTGGAAAAAATAGCTGAATGAAATCAATAGATATTTGATTCCATTTAGTAGAACCTCATATATACTAAACAAAAACGAATCAGAAGAGCTTTTATTTAATAGAACGGTGATGATATGAAGATTATCGAACGTCCTCAATATATGGAAGCGCTTCTTGG
The DNA here is from genome assembly GCA_902494565.1 of uncultured Collinsella sp. GTDB lineage: Bacteria > Actinomycetota > Coriobacteriia > Coriobacteriales > Coriobacteriaceae > Collinsella. Next base: position 9,849 of record CABUTN010000018.1, read on the forward strand.
CGCTAAGGGAACGCCGGACATCAAGGTTATTACCGGCATTCGTAGGTGCGGCAAATCTGTTCTACTGGAAGCTCTTGCCGATCGCTTTCGTGAGGCCGACCCCGATGCCAATATTATCCGCATCAATTTCAATCTCCTCGAATTCGAGGAGCTAACGGATTATCGAGCATTGCATCGCTACGTTGAGGAAAGCTATTGCGAGGGCCTCGATAACATTGTGATGATCGATGAGGTGCAAACTTGCGTTGGGTTCGAAAAAGCGGTCAATAGCCTTCATGCATCGGGTAAATACGATATCTACGTTACTGGCTCCAACGCTTTCTTGCTTTCGAGTGATTTGGCGACGCTTTTTCGCGGGCGGACATATGAGGTCGAGGTATTCCCGTTTTCCTTGCTTGAGTATTCGACGTATCACGCAATTCATGACCCAGACGAAGCGCTTGACCGCTATTTAAGAGAGGGCGGAATGCCTGGCTCTTATTTGTATCCTAGCGAGCGAGCTCGCTATCGATATATTGCGAACGTGCTAGATGTCTTGGTTTTGCGTGATGTGGAAGAAAAGCATGGGGTTCGTAACAAAGTGCAACTAGAACGTGCATGCGATTTTCTAATGGACAATATCGGTAACATATCTTCTGTTAGTGGGATTGCGGCTGCGCTGGATGCTGCCGGAACACGCGTTTCCGTGGCAACGCTCGCCCAGTACCTCGGATTTTTATGCCAGGCCTTTGCGTTCTATCGAGTGCGCCGCTATGACGTAGGCGGTAAAAAGTACCTCGCTTCGGGTGATAAATACTATTTATCGGATCATGCAATCAGATACGCAAAACTTGGAACTAAAAAACTCGACTTCGGGCATGTATATGAAAATATGGTCGCTTTAGAGCTCCTAAGACGCGGTTGGGAAATCTATATCGGGGTGCTTTATAAGAAGGAAATCGACTTCGTGGCAATTCGTCGCGATGAGCGAGTGTATATCCAAGTTAGCGATGACATTTCGCGTCAGGAAACCTTTGAGCGCGAAGTGGCACCTCTGCTTGCGATACGTGATGCGTATCCCAAGATGGTCATTGCGCGAACAAAGCACGAGGCTGTTGATTATGAGGGGATTAAGGTGGTCGACCTCGCCCGATGGCTGATGGGGGAGGGGTCGGATGTCGAATAGCGGGCGGTGGACGCCTATCTAAATCATTGCGCTGCTCGGGCGCCTTGAGCGTCTTCTTAATAATGCGGGTGAGCCCACGCTCCTTACCGATGAATTCCACTTACTCGTTTCTGCCCGAGTAAGTTTGAAGACGGATGAGCCCGCTTCATTTTGTTTGCGGCTGGATACGTTTGTCGAAAAGTGCCGCGTGGATGGCTCAAATCGAACATTGGGACAGGCGTCTCATTTTATGGGCCGAGGGCGTGCGTATACGAGCCTTTTTGGTCCATAGGGGATGCTGGGCGGTTGCTAGTTGGGCCACGGGTCACTTCGCCGGCGCTGCTTCTTGCCATACGCTCATGGTGGAAGCCGATGCCACGGAGTCGACTTGCGATTCGGGCAACGGATGAGCGGCAAGCCGAAAGGAGCGGTGAGGATGATGAAGCCCATGACGAAGAAGCTGCTGTTAGGAATTCCCACCGTGGCGCTTTCGGCTGTGTTGGCGTCGTGTACGCTTGCCGGCTGCGGCGGAAATGCGCCGAGTGGCTCGGCTGGCAGCTCAGGCGGCGGCAGTGCTCCCGTAGAGAAGAAGGCCTATGATTCGCAGACGGTCGAGGTGGCTGGCATAACCTATGAGTCGGTAGCCCACGGTACGTTCTATCGCGGCGACGCCAAGCTGCAGGACGGCTTTTACCTGCACGTCAAGATCACCAACAACAATGCAAAGAACAGGACGTTTAGCTCCTTTAACGTGCATGCTGCCCAGGGCGATCTTGAGGCAGGCGACCCGTTGTTTACTTCCGGCAAGGCGGCCGTGCTCGATTACGTTGCAAGCGAGGCTCCCGATGATCTGCACAAGGGAATTGACCTTTCCGAGAGGCCAGATATCGGCCCGGGCGAGACCGTTGAGTACGTGTATTTCTGGGCGCCCAAGACGGCGTACTACGGGCCCATCACTGTCGAGTTCGTAGACGCTTACGCCCCCGCCAAGAATCATGAGGCCATGCACTTTGACACCACGGGATGCGAGACCAAGGAGTTCAAGGCGGCGGGCGGCGTGGCCGATTCTGGTGACGCGGCCAATATGACCGGCATCGATTGCGCTTCGTACAGTATCGAGGCCGCCGATGGGTACACGCTGGATTCGTCCAACGAAGAGCGCGAAAAGGCAGACTTCTTCCACGACGAGACTGGAGGACGCTTGCACATCAGCATCTTCCCGCGCTCGCCGGAGGAAGAGGTTGCAAGCCTAGAGCAGGTCTACGAAGGCAAGGAGACAACAACCGACCAGGTCGAGTACAACGGTGTAACGTGGCTGCGCTTTACTGGTCCCGACAACGGTCATACGCTGTTTGCGACGGCTCCCGCAACGGGTGAAACCGTCCGCGTGTCGATTGGCTGGAAGATCGATTGGGACGCCGCCGTGCCCATGATGGAGGCGCTAAAGCTCAAGTAGCGCTGTGATTCCCATGTCAGGCGACTCAGGGCTGGCTCCGAGTTATCGGGGCCAGCCCTTTTTGGTGCTCGATGAGCAGGGCCAGTGCCTCGCGCGGTTTCGGGTACAGCGGGGTGCCGTGCGCGCAATGACGAACATGGTTTCCATAATGACAGATATAGTTGACATCTTCTGATGGATGCAATATATTTCTGTCATATTGCAACGGATATCTGTCCATTACCACGAAAGGAACTCCATGCCGGGCAAAAAGAACCTACGCATGAAGGCGGCGCGCGCGGCGGTTGGCCTTTCGCAAGCTGACTTGGCCGAGGCCGTGGGCGTTACGCGCCAGACCATCGGCCTGATCGAGGCGGGCGGCTACAACCCCACGCTCAATTTGTGCGTGGCAATCTGTAAAGCGCTGCGCGTTACGTTGAACGACTTGTTTTGGGAAGACGAAAACGACGTCGACCCTGACGCTCTTTAGGAGTTCGCTATGAAATTTGAAGATCTGAAAATCGTGCAAAAGTGGCGTGAATATGTCGGCCCAAAGGATGAGCGCCTGGAGGCTGAGAGCGCGAAGGTCTACAAGATTGGTTTCGTGCTGCTTTCGTTTGGCATGTTGATGATCTTTTTCTACCAGTTTATAGCTCGACAGGTTGCGTGGGTTCACAGCGACGCTAGTGAAATGCCGCATGGCTTTGCAACGCCGTTCGAGGCAGCCATGTATTTGTGGCTCGTTCTCGTGATGTTGATTTGCGCAGGACTGCAAACGCGGAAGGGCTATGTCGATACCAATCGTTTTGGGCAAACCGAGCATCTTCCCGTTGGATATTTCCTGCTTGTCAGCGGCCTTAGCGGCGCCGCGTTCGCGCTTGTTATTGCTGCAATGCGCTGTATCGCTGAGGCGCAGATCGTACCGCTCGAAAGCGTCTTTTGGTTGGCGAACCTGGCCACGGGCGTGTTCTGCGGTGCGACGATTTTCGCGGCTACGTTTGCTGCTCTGTGCGCAACGTTTTTCACGGCGAAAAGACGCCGTGCCAAGCTCGAGGCAGAACTCGACTCCTCTGACGATATCTAATGCGTAATGGGCTGGCTCTGGGTATCCAGAACCAGCCCATTTTGATGTTCGATGAGCCGAGTTGGCGTCTCTCACAAAGGTAACTAGGAGCTAGCGAGGCCTATCCGAATTGCCCTCATTGGCGGTATCTTTTTCGAGCGCCGTGCGGCGGGCGCTGTAGGCGACGAGGCCGGCGCCTGCCGCGGCGAGTGCTGCAGCGGCTGCCGTAAGGGGAGCGTTGACATCGCCCGTGCCCGCAAGCGCGCCCGCTTTTCCGGAGCGCTTGTTATTGCCGTGGTCCTTGCCACTGCCGGAGCTGCTTCCGCCCGCGCCGCCGCCCTCGTCAGTACCGCCGCCACTCGAGCCACCATCGCCGTCTGCTGTCATCGGGGCGTCGTGAAGTCCTGTCGTATCCGCGCTGTCGCATACGCCGATCTGAACTTCCGAGCGCTCGCATGCCGCGTCGGGCACATGAAGCTCGTGCAGTACGGCACCCAGCGCCGAGTTTGCGCCTGGTCGAATTTCCTCGAGCGTTACGGGATCGAGCGCCACCAGATTACGCGCCTTCGCATACAGCGTTACGCGTTTGCCCACATCGTCGCTCCAACTCTCGGGGATGGCAAAGCTCATGCGGAACTGTGCCGTGCAACCCGGTGCCAGCACGGCGTTGCCGTTGTCGGCTACCAGCGGGTGCGTTGCAAAACGTGCGCCCAGCGTCTCAAGTGCATATTTCACGCGTGCCATATCGTTGTCCGAAGCGTCCTCGGCAAGCTCTGGATCGTAGATCGAAGCCATGCGTGCGCTCACTCCGAATCCGATGGATGCGCTGGAGAACGGCTGGCTGGAGCCCTCTCGGTACAGATCGATCGTTCCGGCGGTCAGCAAGGTGTTGCCGTCGTTTCGCACCGTGACCATGAAGGATTCGCCTGCCGCTCCGGGCACCACCGCGCCCGAGGTAGCGACCGCGCCCGTCGGAGTGGCACACGCCACCAAGGGCACTTCGATGCCGTGCAGCTCTGCCTCGCTCTTTTCCGCGCTCACAATGTGCGTGGCGAGCGCGGAGAGCATGCCTCCCGACGTCAAAAATGTCGTTATCTGATCGACGGGATGGTCCAGCTCGCACATCACGAACGGCTCTGTGAACAGATCGCCTGCCAAGGTGCTGGCGAAGATGCGGAAGTGCTTGCCCATCACTGCTACTGGGTTGCCTTCTTCGTCGTAGGTTTGTCCCACCTTGCCATCGGTGTTCTCTACATAGAGCACGCACCTGCCGTTGTTGCTTACGCTAAACGATGCCGGGCCACAGCCTGCGGCGCCCACGGGCTGCGTTGCAAATGCCGATGCGCCTCGCGTCCAAGTAATATGCTGCAGTTGCTCGTTGACGGTTGCCAAAAAGCCCGTGTGCTGCGGCCACGGCACCGCGTGGGGTACTGTGGCATCTGGCGACATAACGCCCCAACCCGCGATGGACTGGCCGATCACGGCGTACGACGCGCAGCCACAACCGTCTGTGGTCTCGTATGCAACGGGCACCACCATTTTGCCGTTGATATTCTCGGGCGCACCCAGCTCGATGCTCGACGGTGCTTGCGGAAAGCGGAGAACTTGACGGAACGTCAGGCTATCGCCCGAAACGTCCGACCACAGGGTAAAGCACTCCAGCGCAACCTCAGCCTCGCTGCCGAGCGCCTTTTCTGCGGTGGTTCCGCGGCGGTGGAGGTAGGCACCCGACAGGCGCCCGTCGACCAGCGTCTTGCCCACCGTGATACGCGGGCACTGCAGGCAATGGCAGCCATCCTCCTGAAGGCGGCCGCGCGAGATGCTGCGCCACGACGTGTGCGACATCACGCGAACTCCGTCGTTGCTTATGCGCAGGCGCACAACGGACAGTATGCCGGCTGTGCTTGCCGTATCGAAAAGGGTGTTGTCGCCGTCAGGGCGCTCGCCCGAGACCAGCAGCACGTAAGCGTCCTGGTTTTCTCTTCCGTCCGTATATTCCACTACGTCGAAGTCGTAATCGAATATGCCGTCGCGCTCCACGTCGCCCTCGCCAAACCCAAGGGGAAAGTCCACGGGCATGGGGGCAGACCACGTGCCGTTTGCCTTTGTGTGCACCACCAGGCGCGAGCGGCCATTGTCGCCGTAGCGCACCGAGGCGATACGGAACAAGCACTCCACGCCGGCAATCACCGTTAGCTTCATGTGGGCTTCGCTGAGCACGCCAGCAAACAGCACGTTGTCGCTCGAGGGCTTGATGCCGCCACGCTCGTCCTCCGATACACCAGCAGAATTGGCGTTGGGGTCCGCAGCGGCGTCCCTCGCCTGCCCGATATGGGTGTACTTATACATCGGCGCGGCGTTTTCGCCGTTCTCTATCAGTGTATGGACGAAATGCTCGATCTGCCCCGTGTCGTCACTTTCTGCATCTGCCTCGAGCTCAATGCGCGTGACCGCTTGATCCCAATCGCGCACGACGGGCGCGACGTTTACGACGGCGGCCTTAACCTCGGCGCGTGCGAGCAGCTCGGCGTTGGTGACGATGGTGGCCGATGCGATAAATTGCGGCACGCCGCCCGCCTCGATGTTGCTGGGCGTGCCGAAGCGGGCATCCAACGTGTAAGGCGTATCTCCACCCAATGCGAGCTCAGAGCGCTGGAGCACATACTGGTTGCCATTGTTCACCGACATATTCCACGAATCGAGGAGTGTGGGCCACGACCCCGACCAAGCCTTGGTGGTCCACTTGAACATTACGAACTGGAGTATCACATCGACATCGACGTCTGCACCAACGCGCAGTCGCGGAAGCTGGTGTCCATCTGCCTTCTCGTACCCAATGAACAGCGTGAGGGATGCGGCGCCGCGCACGGCAGACGAAGCGACGCCTGCAACGCCGGCGCCAAAGGTGACGGCAAGCCCGATCTGGATGGTGAATGAGCCCGAGGTGTTTGAATAGTCGAGCGAAATGTTTTTAAAAAACGCCGCGCCGCTGCCGTGCGTGTGGGCACCCACGGCGAGCGCCAGCTTCGCCAGCACCCAGGGGTTGACGTTTAGGAAAAACGGCACCGGTCCTAGGGTAAACTGCTCGGTCCAATTGAGGTCGGTTCTTACCTGGAAGAGGGCTTTAATATTGCCGTATGCGGGGTCGTTGTTGCTACCCCAGGTTTTGCCCACCCAATCGTAGGCGAGCGAGCCGTACAGCTGTGTGGCGATATCCATCGTGAACAGCGGCGTACAGTGGTGGCGAAGGAGCTTGGTGTTCCTTGGATCGGTGCCCGAACCGGCACTCATGCTCTTGTACTGATTCCACTTCCCCTCCATTTCGTCGAGGTAGCGGTTTGCCTGCTTGGCACCCGACTCGCGCGGCGACTTCTTCCAGTACTCCGGATCCGGATTACCCGAATCGTTCATGTAGCCGACCGGTTTGTATCCTCCGCCAAACAGTACGTACCCGGCAAACGAGAAATCGAACAAAATGGGGAACGAGGGCATCCAGCAGGTGAACTTGTTGCCGCCGATGCCGGGAAACGATGCGGGGAAATCAAACGGAGTGATCTCTTGGTCCATGGTGGTGGGAATGATAGTGGTCGAGCCCGATTCCGCCTTTGCGGCCGGCGCGGTGACAACGGCCATGGGGGAGGAGAGCGTGTAGGTTTTACCCTGATAGTCGAGGACGAAGCGCAGCCTGCACCCTTCTTCCAGAAGGTTTGACGCTGCATCGAGGAACTTGTCTTCGAGTGTGAACATTGCCAGATTATCCGCGCCCGATGCGCTGGCCTTGACTTGGCCAATCTGCGTGACGCTTTCGGGTGAGCTGCCCGCGGCAGGCGTCACTTTGTTGATGTGCAGCGTTGCCTGTCCACCCTGTGGCAGATGTGCCTGCACGGTAAAGGCGTGCGTATCGGGCTGTTCGTTTGCCGTGTCGTCCTTTGGCAATGCCATGAACGTGGCTTCAGCGTACTGGATGTCCCATTCGTCGAATGTGAGCTGGCGGAAGTACGGCTCGCCGTCGGAAAGCGGACGCGTTGGAGCGGTTATGGCGGTGCCGCCCTGGATACGCGCGAGGGGAATCTCGACATCGCGGTAGCCTGCCATGCTAATGGAGATGCCGCCGTTAAAGTCGTACGCGTCGAGAAGCGTTGCCTCGTCCACGTAGCCTTCCGAAAGCGGCGCGACCTCAAAGATGGCCGTGCCTTCGTCATCGGTAGTGGCGGTGAGCTGCTTGCCTGCGGCATAGCGCGATGTGAGTGTGACCTGGGCACCCGTGATGGGCGTATTCTTGTTGGCGACGTCGACCACGACCACACCGAACATGGTGCGCGAGAGAACGAGCACCCTGAAGGGGTCTTTTTCGTCGGCATGGGCTTCGGTGGGCGCGAACGGCAATATGAAGGCGTTTGCGCTTCCCGGCACGCGCGGCAACATAACGCTCGCCAGCGAGGACGCTCCGGCAACAAGTAACGAACGGCGATCAAGCATCTTTGGCTCCCGTCCCGCAGGTATCGGTGGAAATAATCCAATTTTGCGAGAAGGCGCCACGTGGCGGTAGTGCCGTTCGATGGCCAAAATGTCCAATTTGAGCGTGCGAAAGCGTCGGGCCCCCGGGACGCGTTCGATGCGCTTGGCAGTCCAGTCGCTAACGTAACATATGCGCGACCAGCTCGGCGCGTGTGCCGATGCCAAGCTTTGCGTATACGCCGGATAGGCGGTTTTTGACGGTGCCCGGCGATACTCCCATATGGCGTGCGATTTCGGCGTTGGTCCACCCACGACAGGCGAGCATGGCCATGGTGAATTCCGTGGTCGTTAGATCGTCGGCCACGTCCTCGCCCGAATCGGGGTTGTGGATGCGCCGCCAACCGTAGCTGAATCGATACGTAATCTCGATGATGCGCGCGAAGTCGTCAGGGTATTGCGTTTTTAGACACGCCTCGATAAGCCCCTGCAAAAGGCCGTGGTGCTCGCCGATGAGTTCGATAAGGCCGTCGGGACGCGCAACGTCCCAAGCGGCTCCGAAGTGTGCCTTTGCGGCGTCGACGTCTTTGAGGCTCATGCAGGCCATGGAGGCTGCCAGGTGCAGGAACAGTTCCGAGATGGGATAGCTTCCCTGTTTCATAATCAGGGCATTTTCCGCCATGCCTAGGCTGCGGCCGTATTCGCCGCGCAGATACAAGGCGTGCGCCATCACGTAGCTGGCGAACAGGCGCAGGCCTTCGGGCAGATGCACCGCAAGTGGATAAAACTCTTCGGCAGAATACGGGGAAGGCAGATGTAGCAGGACGCTTGCGGCCGAGGCGAACAGGATATGCGTGGCGTGGACGGCGAGCGATTCTTCGTCGGTGGGCACATCAAGGATGCCCGCAAGGCACCGGCGGGCATCGGCGATACGGTTGAGCGACAGACTGGCATATCCGCAGATAAAGCATGCGGAATAGCGCAGTGCGGGGTCGGTGGCGTCAAGATAGGGGCGTGCTGCCTCGGCGGCGAGAGCGGCCTGTCCGCGAAAGTACAGCGCTTCTGCCGTGGCGATGGTGCGTGAATCGGGGCCGGAAATGCCTGCAACCGCATCGTCAATCTGCCCCGGCACAAAGGCGGTGCACATCAACGGCATGGGAACGCGTGGGTAGCCATCGCAGTCCATCTTCCATCTCCCAACAGCTGGCAACAATAGCAGCAATTGTACTCCTGTTGCTCGGAACTGGAATTTGTGGGCCTTGCCTACGATTATGCCGAACGTATAAAGGAAGAGCCTATTGGCGATGCTCCCAAGGTGGTTACCGAAGCCTAGCTGACCTCGATATTCGGAAAAATTGCCACCCCTGCAAAAAGCTCTGTCGCAGCGATGGGAAACGCATCTTCTGGGCATTCCGGCGTCTCCAGCCAGCGCTGGACTGCTGCTGTCGCCTGCGCGTTGGCGAGCGGGGCGTGGGGACCGTCCGGCAACCAGCGGTGACGGGCGAGCCCTGCCGCGTGCGTGGCCTCCATCGGCGTAGACCCATGACCCGCATGGCATCGGAGAAGTCCACCATGGCGTCCAGGACCTTACCGTCCGGCATGTCCAGCCTAGCGGCTCTCTTGAACCCGAGGTCGAAGGGGGCGTTGTACAGGGCATATGGGGCCGAGTGGAAGTGGGTCAAAAGAGCGTTACTTGACGTTTCATGCATAATGCCAACCGCCCCGCGACATCACGTTCGCAGCGCGCAGGGGCCGGAGAATCTTCGCGATGAGAGTTGACGTCTAATACCTTGCATCGTATAGTGTGTATAGCACAGTATATGACGAGAGGAGGTGTGCGGATGGAGGCACAGATGAAGCGCGGCTTCCTGGAGGCCTGCGTGCTCGCGGCCGTCTCCGGCGAGGAGTCCTATGGCTACCAGATCGTGAAGGACGTACCGGCGAGCATGGGGCTCACGGAGTCGACGCTCTACCCGCTGCTCAAGCGCCTGGAGAAGGCCGGGTGCATCACGGCGCGCTCTGCCGAGCACAACGGGCGGCTGCGCCGGTACTACCGCATCACGGACGACGGGCGAGCGCGCATCGAGGAGTTCCTGGCCGAGTGGCCGTCCGTACGGGAGATTTACGCATACGTTGAGGGGGCGCACCATGACGCGCGATGAGTTTCTGGGCCGGTTGGGCGAGCTGCTCGCCTGTCTGCCGGCCGAGCAGGTGGAGGAGACCAAGGCGTTCTATGCGGAGGCCATCGCCGACCGCATGGAGGACGGTATGTGCGAGGAGGAGGCCGTGGCCGCCATGGGCACGCCCGGCGAGGTGGCGGAGGCCACGCTCGACGACCTGCCCGCCGTGCCGCGCGCGATCGCGAGGACGCGCCGGCGCAGCACCGCGCTGCTGTGGGTGCTGACCATCGTGGGCTCCCCGGTGTGGGTGCCGCTGCTCGCCGCCTTCGCCGCCGTGGCCGTCATGGTCTATATCTGCATCTGGGTGCTGGCGCTCTGCGTGTGGATCGTCGCGGCGGCACTCGGGGGCGTGGGCGTAGTTGGGCTCCTGCTTGCCGTAAGCGGCGTCACCATCGGCCACTTCCCGTACGCCCTCGCCTCGGCGGGCGTGGGGCTCGGCCTCGTCGGCGTGGCGCTCTTCGTTGGCGCTGGCGCTTGGGCAGCCTCAAAACAAATTGCGCGCCTCTCGGCGCTCTGGGCGAGGAAGGCCGCCTCGCCCTTCTGGAAGGGTAAGGGCGAGAAGGGCGGCGCTGCCGCGCATCTCGCGGCGTAGAAAGGAGTGAGTACCATGACCAGCGCGAAGAAGATCTACCTCGCCGTGGCGGGCGGGCTCGTTGCCGCGGGTGTTGTCCTTGCGGGTATTGGCTTTATCGCTTCGGGTTTCGACTCGGCCGTGTTCACAACCCAAATCGACACGCGCGACAGCACCATCGTGCTCGGCGGCATCGAGGTGGACGAACACGAGAGTATCCCGTTCATCAGCCAGCTCGCCAATCTGGGCGAGATTGACACCTCCGACGTCGCGGATCCCGCCGCGCCCTAGGCGCAGCGACCCGGGCGCTCTGCCCGCCAAGCTGCGTAAGCCGGCGAAACCCGAACCTCAACCTCTACGCAACTGGCCCCAAGCCTGTGCCGATTCGCTCTCAGCGCCGCGCGGGGGCCCGTGACGCATGCCCAAAAAAGTACGAGGAGAAAGGAACGCGATGACGACAGCCACGCCCTTCCGCCTTCACGGGGCCACGCAGGACCGGAAGCGACTGGGCCGTGCGGTGGGGCTGTGCTTGGATTGGCTACACTGATATGGACAGTTCCGTGAGGGGCGCGAGAGACGGGACTCCGGGGAGATCTTCGAGGAGGAGTACCTCGACTGGAAGTGCGGGTTCAGTGGAGCATGAACCTAATCTCTGTCTCTCTTGCTTTTTTGATTTGTTGAGAAGCCGGCATTTGGGGACATTTTGGATAGCGAACAGTTCAAACAAGAAGCTGAGAAAATAGAACAAAGCCTGAGTGCCTTGAGAGTCGCCGAGTGCAATGCAGTGATTCCCTTCATGAACGGCGACTTTACCCAATGGGATCTATATCTGGCATCCTCCTCTGAGTATGCGATGAGACTGATAGACGGATTCATCTCCATGCTCGAGTCGAGGAATCTTGTTTGCGTCGCCCAGCTTCTCCGCGCACAGGTTGGAGTCTGCCTGCGGACATTCGCGTTATTCGCCGCCGAAGACCAGGATGACTTTCTCAAGCAGGTGTTTCAAGGTGTGCCTGTGAACAAGCTGAAAGATTTCTCGGGTGAGAAGATGTCCGATGGAAGACTTCAAGACTTACTCGAGAAGTCCGATCCAAAGGTAAAAGATGTATATAAGATGACGTCTGGATTCGTCCACTTCTCCACTGATATTCTGCCGAGCATGGGTGTGCCTGGGGAGGGCTATGAGGTCGAGTTTAATTTTGGAGCCGAGCCCAACGAGAGAAACAATGCGCCTCTCGTGGAATGCGGCAAGGCGTTCTGCCACTATGTCGACCTGCATCTCCAGATGCTCCATAAGGTGATTGCTTCGGATGAATGGTATGCCGATCGATTCCGTATCGATTCCGATGGTCCTGCAGACGAAGCCTCGGAAAGCGAGAAGGTGTAGGTCGAACGCATTGACGCCGCCTTGACAGCATCCCGATATGATAACGAATGGGAGGTTCCCTGCGAAATGTGCGCCTCTGTATATTCTCGCTAGGAAGCCCTCGACCGATAAGGCATCGTTGAGTTCAATTTGAGTTCAGCTCGGGTGCCCGAAAATCGCCCAACTCTAATAAAAGGGGAGACGACGGTACACCACGTAGACGAGAGGCTATGGAAGTGCACGATTTGATTATATTGGCGCGCTAAACCGCCCCCGCCGCCCAACTTGAACTCCGCTCACGCGTGTATGGGGCTGCGAGAGGTAACGGCCTGCGGCCTCCTCTGCGTGCTCGATGATATCTTCGAGCATGCCGGGCATGGCGGAGACATTCGCTGCAATCCAGCCGTGTTCAAGCGCCGTTTCGGATAGGAGCGAGAGGGGGCCGTCTTGTCCGTTTCCCTTGCAGCCGTAAAGATGGTTGACAGTTTGGGGTCTCCCGGGTCTTTAGCTTTTACCGCGCTAGGTGCCTCATGGAAACTGTTGGACTTTAATCAGACAGACCCAGCATGTCGTTTTCCTCCATGAGGACATCGGCTAAAACCGCAACACCTATGCTTGTTTAAGCAAACCTCCTGATAGTCATGGAACTGCTGTATCCCGACATGCAGGACGTCGTTCGGCTTAAACACCGGATGCCGCATCCGCGAAACGAGTTGCGGTGCACCCTGTCCCAAAATGCTGCCAAGTACCATGGCGTGAACGTTGGGGCAGCCATCATTCAGCGTGGATACATCCGGATGCGCATAGATCCAGACGATTCCAACGTTCTCGTATTTCCCGTGCAGGTAATCGAGGAGGGCAAGCGACACCATACAGTTGCCGCCGACGGTCACGACTCTGTCGGGGGTTTTCTTCCGTAAGCTTCCTCTGCGCATCCTGAATCCCCGCCAGGACTTCGTCCTCGGCATAGATGCGAACTGCCTCCCATTTCTCATGTCCAAGTTTTGGGACGCGTTTCACAATGCCGAGTGGGACCCCTGGACAGTCGGATCACGTGGTGGCCCCCTTTGGAAGGCTTACGAGCATGGTGGTCCCGTTCTCGGAACTTGTTTCGACCTCTACCGTGCCACCGTGAAGCGCTGCAATCTCCCAAACGAGCGCTAGCCCGAGTCCTGCGCCGCCGTATGCCCTGCTGCGGGATTTGTCTAGACGAAAGAACGGCTGGAAGATGCTTTCTCGGTACTGCTTGGGTATTCCCGGTCCCTCATCTTTGACTCGCAGGAGCACATGGCTGTCGCTGTCGCTGATGGAGACGTTGACAGTCGAGCCGGAGCGGCTGTAACGGATGGCGTTTTCGACCAGATTGAACACCAGCCGATAGAGGAGCGTGTCGCTCCCGATTACTAAAGCGTCTCCAGCACAATTGAGGGCTATGCCCTTATTCTCGGCAAGTGGCGCAAGGTCGGTGAGGACCTCTTCGGACAGGGGACCAAGTTCCACATCGTCCTCGCAAGGAACGCTGCGGAGCTCACTCATCTCGAGCAACACCTTGGTCATCCGCGACATTCGCTCAGTTTGTTCTTGTAGCAGGCCGAGCAGCTCGGCCGTTTCGGGTTGCAAACCGGAGCGCTCGGAAATGAATAGTTCAATCTGTGCTTGCATAAGGGCGAGCGGGGTGCGCAGCTCGTGTGCGGCGTTGCCGGTAAACTGACGCTGTGCAGAGAACCCTTCGCCAAGACGGGCGATCATGTCGTTGAAAGAGGCACTGCATCGTTGTAGCTCGGTGGGCACATCTTCACTGAGTCTGATTTCGCTTAGGTTGTCAGGCTGCACACGCTCAACCTGGGCGGCAAAAGCCCGTAGCGGTTTGAGCGCACGGCCGCTCACAAAGTATGCCAGCACGCCGCCAAGGAGTGTGACTCCAGCCGTGATGTACCAGGCTGTCGTGCCAAAAGACTCTTGTGCGTCGTTTACGACGATTGTGACCTTGTCATCGAGGGCCGTTTTCGTTGGGTCGAACACCTGGGGCGAATCCGTGCCGGCAGCGTTAAAGGCCGAGATGTCGCTGCCGATGGCATCCATGTAGCGCATGCCCGTATAGCCGACCAGGCAGTTCGTCAGCACGCATGCCGCACACGTGAGCAGCGCCGTCATAATCGTTATGCGCCATTGCAGCGAAAGCCTTTTCATTCGCCATCCTCCATAACGTAGCCCTCTCCAATCCGATTGCGAATCGGGTCGTATCCCAAAGCGCTGCGCAACTTTTTTCGGAGCGACGAGATGTGAACGCGGGTTGCGTTGCTAAAGCTGTTCACGGTGCTATCCCAAACGTGCTCGATAAGCTCCTCTTGGCTTACCGGTCGCCCCTGATTAAGCATCAGGTATTCCAAGATTCCCGTTTCCTTGCGTGTAAGAGATAGAGCCTCGCTGTCCACGGAGGCGATGCGCGCCTTGGTGTCAAAGCTGAGCTTTCCGCAGGTTAATACTATGTCGCTTTGTGCAAAGCGCCTGAGGGTAAGGCTGCGGATCCTTGCCGCAAGTTCTTCCAGATGGAACGGCTTGGTAAGGTAATCGTTGGCGCCGGCATCGAGTCCGGCGACTTTATCGGATACTTCGCCACGCGCGGACAGAATCAGAACCTTGGTCTCGCAGTCGGTTTTCCTAAGTTCCCTGAGCACGGTCATGCCGTCGATACGGGGGAGATTGAGGTCGAGTACCACGAGGTCGAAGGTCTCAACGTTCAGTAGGTCGAGCGCCTCCTGTCCGTCGTGGCAGCAGTCGACGCTGTATGCCAGGTTTCGCAGGCTGCGTGCGATTGCGTCACACAGCGCCCGCTCGTCTTCGACGATTAAAATACGCATAAAAGTCTCCTTGCACATTCCAAATCGCGCTTAACACGGATTTTATGGTCGATATGGTCCAATGGTCGCGTAACGAAAGGAGTGGTCAGGTTGTTTAAAGCGGTAAAGCCCGTGGTACAGGTCGCTTTGTTGATTGTCGGAATTGCCATGGTGTGCTTTGGTGTTATGCGTGGCGAGGCGGATGCCGTGCTGGCCAAAGCGATTAGGCTGTGTTTGGAGTGTATCGGAATTGGATAAAAGAGAAAACACTGCGTCGCATGTTTTGGCCCGATTTCGCGGATTCATTCAGGCGGCGGCGACGCTCGTCACCAACATTCACCTGCCAAACTTCGCCAAGGGCGGCATCTATCAGGGCGCGGGAAAAACAGTCTGCGTACCTGGACTTAATTGCTATTCGTGTCCCGCGGCATCGGGTGCGTGCCCCATCGGGTCGTTCCAGTCGGTGGTAGGTTCATCCAGGTTCAACTTTTCTTACTATGTTACCGGTACGCTCATTTTGCTCGGCGTGCTGCTGGGACGCTTTGTATGCGGCTTTCTGTGCCCGTTTGGCTGGCTGCAGGAGCTGCTTCATAAGATCCCCGGCAAAAAGCTATCGACAAAAAAGCTCAAGGCGCTTACGTATATCAAATACTTCGTGCTGCTGTTTGCTGTGGTATTGCTGCCTGTGCTGGTGGTCAACGACCTGGGGATGGGAGATCCGTTCTTTTGCAAATACGTCTGTCCGCAGGGCGTGCTCGAGGGCGCCATTCCGCTGGCCATTGCCAACGCCGGCATTCGATCTGCGTTGGGACATCTCTTTACTTGGAAACTTGTCGTTCTCATTGCCGTGGTAGTGCTGAGTGTTTTGTTCTACCGCCCTTTCTGCAAATGGATTTGTCCACTCGGCGCATTCTATGCGCTCATGAATAAGGTGTCCTTGTTGGGGATTCAGGTTGACGCGTGCAAATGCGTCTCGTGCGGCAAGTGTTCAAGGGTTTGTCAGATGGACGTTGATGTGGTCCGCGCGCCCAATCATGCCGAATGTATCCGGTGCGGAAAGTGCATCGGGGCCTGTCCTGTCGATGCCATCAGCTATCGCTATGGCCTGGATGTGTCGGCGGAAAAGCTTCCCTTGACCGCCGATAAAAAGTAAACAAGCTTCGACAAAACGGAGGAATGACTATGAAGCTTTCTAAGATTGCGGCCCTGTTTATGTTGCCGGTATTGGCCTTGTGCCTTGTGGCATGTTCGGCGCCCGGTGGCAATGCGAGCGAATCTGCGGGCTCCGATTCTAAGATCGCAGAACTCACTGCGCAGAAGCCGGCCAATGCCGACGAGGCCGCCGAGCTGTATGCGAAGCTCATGCAGAAGGAGAACGAGATCTTTTCGAGTGATAACGCGCTGTGGGAAAAGGTATTCAATGCGGCAAATAAAGACTCGGCAATGATTGAGGACGGCAGCAATTACGGCGATTTTCTGCTCAAGACCATCGACGGCGCCAAGGATGAGTTCACGGCGGATGAGCTTAAGACACTCAAGGCCGGTGCACAGCAGATCAAGGAGATCGAGGACAAGCTCGAGAGTCTGGAGAAGGAGTTCCCCGGCTGTGGAAGCACGCCGAGTGCGGGCGAGAGCGTCGACGCTTCGACCGCTGGCATGACGGCTGGTGCCAATGCTTCGAGCGAGACGACGAAGTTCCCCAGCTTTACGGGCAAGGACCTGGATGGCAACGACGTGAACAGCGACGAGCTGTTCTCTAAGAACAAGGTCACCGTCATGAACTTCTGGTTCACCACTTGCAAGCCGTGCGTGGGCGAGCTGGGCGATCTTGAGAAGCTGAATCAGGAGCTTGCCGAGAAGGGCGGTCAGGTCGTGGGCGTCAATTCCTTTACGCTCGATGGCAACAAGGGCGAGATCGCAGATGCCAAGGACGTGCTGAGCAAGAAGGGCGTGACATATAAGAACATCTGGTTCAAGTCGGATAGCGAGGCCGGTAAGTTTACGTCAAATTTGTTTTCGTTCCCGACAACGTATGTCATCGATCAGAATGGCAATATCGTAGGGGATCCAATCGTGGGAGCCATCAGCTCCGCCGAGCAACGCGCAGCACTCAACAAGCTTATCGACCAGGCGATTGCGAATAGCGAGCAGTAAAAAACGCGTAAAGCATGGCGAGGATCGTGCGCCGCTGTGCGGAGTAGTCCGCTGCCTTTCAAGATAATCTCCACCATATAGAGGTCCCGCTCGGGGCCTCTTCTTTTAGGCGCCGTCCCGTTCGCTTTTTGGCGGGCTTCGTTACATTCCTCACTGGCGCCGGCAAAAAATGGGGATAGAATAGGACAAACGCGTCGAATACGAACGGCGGGGGAGAGCGGGCAAGTGCGCCCGCGTGGGAGAGGTTGCCGTCCATGCTGGAGCTCAAAGGTATTTGCAAAAGATACGTTACGCAGTCGTTTACGCAGGTGGCGCTCGACAGCGTAAGCCTGTCTTTTCGCGATAACGAGTTCGTGGCCATTCTGGGTCCCTCGGGCTCGGGCAAAACTACGATGCTCAACGTTATCGGCGGGCTCGATCATTTCGATTCCGGCGACCTGCTGATCGACGGTATTTCGACCAAGGATTTTCACGATCGCGATTGGGATGCCTATCGCAATAACCGCATCGGCTTTGTGTTCCAGAGCTATAACCTCATTCCGCATCAGACCATTTTGGAAAACGTGGAGCTGGCGCTTACGCTCACGGGCGTGGGGCATGCCGAGCGCCGCCAGCGTGCGCGCGAGGCGTTGGAGAAAGTCGGCCTGGGCGAGCACATGAACAAGCGCCCGAGCCAGCTATCGGGCGGACAGATGCAGCGCGTGGCCATCGCCCGTGCCCTGATCAACGATCCCGAGATTGTGCTGGCCGACGAGCCGACCGGCGCCTTGGATTCCATAACGTCCGTGCAGGTCATGGACTTGCTCAAGGAAGTTGCACGCGACCGTCTGGTTATTATGGTCACGCACAATCCCGAGCTGGCGTACCAATACGCCACGCGCATCGTCAACCTGGCGGACGGCAAGATCACCGACGATTCCGATCCTTTCGATGTCGCTGACGCCACGCGCCGCGAGGCAAAGCCTACGCGCAAAACCTCGATGAGCTTTGTGACGGCGCTGGGGCTTTCTGCCCGCAACCTCATGACCAAAAAAGGCCGCACGGCCATGACTGCCTTTGCGGGCTCGATTGGCATTATCGGTATCGCGGCGATTCTGGCGCTGTCCAACGGCGTAAACGGCTACATCAAAAAGGTCGAGGAGGATACGCTCTCGAGCTACCCGCTCACCATTTCCAAGCAGGATTACGACCTGTCGTCCATGATGGGCGGTCAGGGGGCCACGGGCGACGATACGTCCAAGAGCGAGGATTCGTCCGACGACAGTGCCGGCGGCAAGGCTCAGGGAACCGATAAGATTCCCGTGGTTACGGCCGTAAAGGATATGTTCGCGAGCGTTAAGTCTAACGACATGAAGAGCTTTAAGGCATGGCTCGATGCCGGTGGCGACGGCATCGATAAAGAGGTCAACGCCATTCAGTACGGCTACGGTGTATCGCCGGTTGTCTATCGTGCCGGCAAGGGCGATGAGAAGCCTGTCCGGCTGGTGCCCAACGCCATGACCGAGGCCATGAGCGGAGGCGCGAGCTCGGCGGCAACGGTGAGCATGGAATCCATGGGAACCTCGGTCTTTAACGAGATGATTGACGACCAGAGCCTGCTCGACAGCCAGTACGATGTCGTCGCCGGTCATTGGCCCACGTCTGCTAACGAAGCCGTAATGGTGCTTTCGAGCCGTGGAACGGTGGGCGACTACACGCTCTACAGCATCGGCGCGCTGGATATCAACGAGCTCAACGACCTGGTTAACAGCGCCATGACGGCTGACGGTAAGATCGAAACGCCCGAGACCGGCGCCGACTTTACCTACGACGATGCGCTGTCCACGACGTTTAAGGTGCTGTCGCCGGCCGATGCCTATCGCAAAAACGAAGAGACCGGCATGTGGACCGACATGTCTGACGACGCCGACTTTATGGCTGCCAAGGTTGCCGACGGTATTGACGTGCACATTGTGGGCGTGGTGCGACCTAACGAGACGGCCAATGCGAGTGCGTTGTCTCCGGGCATTGCCTATACGCATGCGCTGACTCGCCAGCTTATGGAGCGCGCCGCCGATTCGCAGATTGTGCAGGAGCAACTCTCCCACCCCGAGACGGATGTCTTTACGGGCAAAACCTTCGACGAACTGCAAGGCGAGGCCAAGCAAGGCGTGGATCTGGGCAGCATGTTCAGTGTGGACGAGGCGGCGCTCAAGAGCGCGTTCTCGTTCGATACGTCTGCACTTTCGGGTGCAGCCGGCGGTATGGACCTGTCGGGTCTTGACTTGTCCGGGCTGGACATTGACCTTTCGGGCGTTGGCAAGGACATCGACTTCAGCGACATCATGGCAAAAGCGCCAACCCCAGATTTCTCGGGTATCTTTGACGGTCTGGAACTCACGCCCGAGCAAATGCAGCAGGTGGGAACACTAGCAAACCAGCTGTTTGAGGGCTTTTTGCAGTCTGATCAGTTTAAGGCGCTGTCGCCCGAAGATCTTAAGGACGCGTCAAAGCTCTCTGCCGCATTCTCGACGTATCTTGAGAATGATGACACAGCTCAGCAAATCCTGGCCCAGCTCAAAGCGCTCGGCGGCGATACCCTGGCCGAGCGCCTGCAACAGGCGATGACCGACTATGTGCAAAAGCAGCTGGCTCCGTATCTGCAGCAGGCTATGGATCAGGTGATGAAGGCAATCAGCGAGCAGATAGCGTCGACGGTATCATCCCAGCTCAAGGCGGGCGCGGCAGGGCTTATGGACCAGGTGGCGACGCAGATGTCTTCGAGTTTTGCTAACCTGGCGAGCGCCATGCGCGTGGATGCGAGTGCCTTTGCTCATGCCATCCACTTCAACATGGACGCCGAGGACCTGAGCTCGCTCATGATGAGCTATGCGAAGGCGTCGAAGCTCACCTACGACAACAATCTGACCACGTTGGGCTATGCGGACGAGGCAGACCCCATCTCAGTCAAGATTTTCCCGCGTGACTTTGAGGCCAAGGAGCGCGTGCTCGATCACATCGACGCGTACAACAAGCAGGTCAAAGCCTCTGGCCACGATGAACAGGCAATCTCATACACCGACTACATGGGCATCATCATGGGTTCGGTGACCGACATCGTGAACACCATCAGCTTGGTGCTCATCGCATTCGTGAGTATCAGCCTGGTGGTGAGCTCCATCATGATCGGTATCATCACCTACATCAGCGTGCTGGAACGCAAAAAGGAGATTGGCATCCTGCGCGCGATCGGCGCGTCAAAGCGCAACGTGGCCAACGTGTTTAACGCCGAGACCTTTATTGAGGGGCTTATCGCCGGCGTCTTTGCCATTGTCGTCGTGGTGGCTGTGAGCTTTCCGGTTAATGCCTGGGCACTTGCCGCCAAGCAGGTACCCAATCTGATGAGCTTGCCCGTGCAGGATGCGCTGGTGCTCATCGCGATTTCGGTGCTGCTGACGGTTGTCGCTGGTCTGCTGCCGGCCCGCAGCGCATCTAAAAAGGATCCCGTGGAAGCCCTGCGCTCCGAATAATGTGACAAAGGGACGGCCCCTTTGTCACATTGAGACCCTTGCGAAATCGGGGTCTAATTACCGTTCGGCAGGTTAAGAACTCCCTCTCCCCGCATAATGCTTGACGAAGAGTCCCCTGGTTTATATACCTATCGGTAGGCATATAGGATGTAATGCCGATAGAAATGGAGTGACCATGGCTCTCACCGCACCAGCCGAAAAAGACCGTCCTCGCGAGAGCAGCGCATTTGCTTGGATTGTCGTTATTGCGCTCGGCTTAATGTCCGCCGGAACGACTGGCACATATAGCATTATTGCCGGCTCATTCGTTGCTCCAGTATGTGAAGACCTGGGCTTTGAGTACACCTCTTTCTCTTTCTATTTCACTGCGATTCTTCTTGGCCTTGCACTTGGACTTCCACTTTTGAGTCGTTTCATTCCAAAAGTAATAGGCAAACCGTGGCATATTTGTGTTGAACTCGTCCTTATTGCCGCCGGCGCCGCAATGGCGTTCTACACCGAAGTCTGGATGTTCATCGTCTCCGCTGCGGTGATCGGCATCTGCTTTTCGTTCACAACGGGCGTCTGCATGTCTGATGTTATTGACCAATGGTTCAGTAAATCGTCCGGTCTTGCCATCGGCCTTGCTTGGGGCGTTAATTCTCTCTGTACGCTGTTGTTGAGCCCTGTCATTACGCTGGTCATCGAGCAACAAGGCTGGCGTACGGGATACATCGTACTTGCGGTCGTTTCTGCAGCTATGATTTTACCTGCGAGTGCTTTTATCATTCGCCTTAAACCCTCTGATCGCAACATGCTTCCGTACGGAGAGACCACCTCTGAAACCCATGAGAGCCACAGCGTCGATGAGCGGGAAGATGCCCTTTCGGGCATGGCACTCCGTGATGCCATGAAAACGCCGTCTTTTATTCTCTGTGTCCTCCTGCTTTGCGTGGCGCAGCTCACCTGCTGCATGAACCAGTTGTTTCCAACCTATGCAAACGAGGTCGGTTTCAATCCCATCGTAGGAAGCTTAATGGTCTCGGCAGCTTCGTTCTCTGACATCTTCCTAAATCCCTTCGTAGGCAAAACATGTGACAAGCTCGGTGCTATTAAAGCAACGGTCGCGTGGACAGGTGTCAGCATTTTTTCATTCCTACTTCTCATCATTGGCGGAAGCAACGAGACCGTTTCCATCATTGCAGCTGGCGTAAACGATGCCATGTTCGCCATTGTTGGAACCGCAATGCCGATGCTTCTCCTCTCGCTCTTTGGATCACGCGATTTTGGAAGGATCTATTCAATCGTTTGCTCAGCGGGCTATGTCGTCGGTGCTTTTGGAATGCCGGTCATGATGAAGGTTTACGGCATGGCAGGGTCATTCCAGGGAGTATTTATCTTCTGCATTGCCTGCAACCTTATGATTGCTGCGTTTGCTATCGTTTCCGGCTTTCTCAGTAAGGCTGCTGAAAAGAAATAAGCGCCGATTGCACCGGCATAGATTGCCACGCAACAGGGGTCGACTCCAAGCCAGATTGGAGTCGACCCCTGTTTTCGTTTTAAAGGTTGCCCGCAGGCACCATGGGCGCCAACATGCGCTTCAGCTTGGCTGGTCTATTTGAACATAAGCTCGACTATTCCCGCCCAAACCGCTTTTTCATCAATATCCTCACCTTGAGCGACCGTATTGCTCGCTCCCTCCAGAACGGTATAAAGAATTTGTGCGTAGAGCATCACGTCGGCACTATCGGAAAACGCGCCAATCTCTACACCATGAAGAAGGATGTCTTTAAGCGCATCCATGGTTCGTTTGGTCGCCGTCGCTTGACGTTCCTGAACTGCAGGAATTCGATTTGCTTGGACGCTAACCTCGGCCAGCACGCGCCGGCGCTTTTCATCGCTTCGATAGCCACCTATAACTGAATTGCCGAGCTCGATAAGCGCGGCCTTGAACCCGTCCCTATCGACTATTAGCGAGTAGTCGCGCTGATAGTCGATGGTCGGAAACATGCTGTCCAAGAGCGTAGTGAAAATCTCCTCTTTAGAGGGAAAGTAGTAGTACACCGACGGCTTGGATATACCGACAAAGTCGCAAATCCTTCCGATAGACGCTTTGTCATAACCGACTTCTGCCACAAGATCGTACATTGCGTCCAATATTTTTTTTCTTGTGCTCACGCTGCATTTCTCCATTGTAAATCACTTCCGCACTACCAACATTATTAAGGATGGCAACGGAACATCAATTCGTGTCCAAACATGACCACTATATACGGTGAACGGTATGTATCAGTAGGCGAGCGGCAATTATTCAAAACTATCTACCGAACGGTAGGTATAGTAGTACTATAGCAGGTGAAACCCCGCTATTGTCGCGGCCGGACAGCATCGCGGGAAACCCGACGGAAGGACCAACCATGTACGAGAACTATCGTATGCCGGGCGAGTTCGAGAAGCGCTCCAACGTCTATGTGACATGGCTTCCCGATTACATCCGTGCAGAGGGTTACGATAACCGCCAGCCCTGCGTTGACGTGATCAAGGCTCTGCTCGAGTATGGCGACGTTACGGTCAACCTCAATTGCGGCACCCCCGGCTCCTATGAGGAGGCTTGCTCGCGCCTGAAGGAGGAGGGGGTTGATCTCGATCGCATCGAGATCACGCAGTTCGAAGACTCCAACTTCTATGTCCGCGACAACGGTCCCAGCATCATGGTCGACGACAAGGGCCATTCTTATATGGTCAACCCCGCTTGGACTTATTACGGCGTGTGGGACAAGAACTCCCCGGAGTGCCAGTCCGCACGTAAGGCAGCCGTTCACATGGCGGTTGCGCTCGGTTGCTTCGATATCGTCAATTCCGAAATGGTTTCGGAGGGCGGCGACCGCGAGTTTGACGGTCACGGCACTCTGATCGCCATCGAGGACACGGAATGCCGCAAGCGTAATCCCGAGTTCACGAAAGAGGAAGTAGAGGCCGAGTATAAGCGCATCTACAACCTCAACAAGGTTATCTGGCTTCCGCAGCCTATGCTCGAGGACGACGACTATCGACTGGGCATCCTCGACGAGAAGGAAGACGGAACTCCCATCTTTGGCATGAGCTTTGCGGCTCACATTGATGAGATGTGTCGCTTTATCACTCCGAACAAGATTCTTCTTGCCGAGGTGTCCGATGAAGAGGCAGCCTCGAGCAAGGCTGGCGCAGAGTCTCGTCGCCGCATTGAGGCGGCCTACGAGATCCTGAGCAACGAAACGGACTGGGAGGGCAAGCCCTTCGAGATCGTTCGTATGCCCACCGCCGAGCCGATTGAAGTCGTTATCGCCCCTGGCGATGAGGATTACGAGCTCTATAAGGGCTTCATCGACGAAATGGGCGGCAAGTTTATGGATGGCACTCCCTGGCCCGAGGGCCCCGTCCACTTCTACGCAGCAGCGAGCTACTGCAACTTCCTCATCTGCAATGGCGTCGTTCTTGGTCAGCGTTATTACCACGAGGGCATGAACGAAGTCGTGAAGGAGAAGGACGAGCAGGCCAAAGCCGTTCTTGAGAGCTGCTTCCCCGATCGCAAAGTCATCATGATTGACTCTCTCGCGCTTAACCTGTCCGGCGGCGGCGTGCACTGCTGGACCAAGGACGTGGCAGCCAGCTGCTAGCGAGCCTTTGAGCCTGCACTGTCTGATTTAGGCGCCACATTTACTGCTCCCCGAGGGATATCCGTGTTTCCCTCGGGGACACATTCGACATTCATCTATCACTAAATGGAAAGGGAATAGACATGAACAACAGCCTTCGTGGTCGCGACTACATCAACATCCATGATCTCTCCTCCGAGGATTTCCGCTATCTCATCGATCTTGCCTGGAACCTTAAGGCTCAGAAGAAGTCTGGTGTCGACCAGCGCTACTTCCCCGGCAAAAACGTCCTCGCCAACTTTGAGTGGGGCTCGACCCGTACTCGTTGCGCATTCGAGACCTCCTGCAACGATTTGGGCATGGGCTTCACTTATCTGACCAACTCCCACATGGGTGACTGCGAGACCGTCAAGGATGCCATGCGCGTCTTTAACGGCATGTATGATCTCATCGTCTACCGCGCACAGAAGGACGAGCAGTTCCTCTATGACGTCGCCGACCTGGTTGACATCCCGGTCATCAATGCCCTTACTCTCGGCGATCACCCGACTCAGATGCTCGCTGACGCTCTTACGATGGAAGAGCAATGGGGCGGTCTGCGTACGAGCCGCGGCAAGAAGATGGCTTTCGTTGGCAACTGCGCCGGCGCCCCGGTGTGGTATGGCCGCCTGTGCGCTATGCTCGACATGGACTTCCTCGCCATCGGCCCCGACGACCTCCGTCATCAGATGTGCAAGGAAATGATCGAAGAGGTGGAGGCCTGCTACGCCAAGTACGCTCCCAATAGGACCTTTACCATCACCTCTGACCTCGATGCCCTGGATGGCGTTGACGTTATCGTTACCGAGGAGTGGCGCTACATCAACCCCGAGTGCGGCGAAGAGGTCCTGGATCCCGACGACTACAACTCCTGGCTGGGCGATGCCGAGTCTCTGTACCCCTATCGCGTCACCAGCGAGCTGTGCAAGCGCACCAACAATCCCGACATCTTCTGCATGCATGAGCTTCCCTCTGTGCACAACGCGGATCACCGTGTTGGCAAGATGCTCCTCGACCAGTGCAAGAACGACCTTCATCGCGAGATCATCACCGAGGGTTTCGAGATTGCCGACGAGTGCTTTGAGGCCAACGCTTCGGTCATCTTCCGTGAGGCAGAGAACCGTCAGCACACCATCAAGGCCGTTATGTGTGCTCTTCTGGGTCTCTAGGAGTTGTATCAATGGAAAATGCAAAGTTAAAGAGCAGCAAGGTCTACGCATGGGTTCTCGTAATCGCGCTTGGCCTCATGTCTGCTGGTACGACTGGATCCTATAGCGTAATCGCCGGCTCCTTCGTCGCGCCCGTGTGCGAGGAGTTCGGGTTTGACTATTCAATCTTCTCGTATTACTTTACCGCGACGCTCATCGGTCTTGCGGCGGCGCTTCCGTTTGTCGGAAAACTCATCCCCAAGGTTGTTGGCAAGGTTTGGCTCCCCGTCGTCGAGCTTATTCTGCTCGCCGCCGGCGCAGGCATGGCCTTCTACACCGAAGTCTGGATGTTCATCGCCGCTGGCGCCCTGATTGGCGTTTGCTTCGCCTTCACCACCGGCGTCGCCATGTCCGACGTTATTGACCAGTGGTTCAAAAAATCTGGTGGCCTGGCAATCGGTCTCGCTTGGGCAGTGAACTCGATTTACATGCTCATCATGAGCCCCGTCATCACCTCTGTCATCGAGGCCGCTGGCTGGAGGACTGGCTATCTGGTGCTCGCTGGCGTCTCCGCCGTGCTCATTCTCCCCGCTTCCGTCCTGATTATCCGCTATAAGCCTCAGGACAAGGGCATGCTGCCCTATGGCTACGTCGAGGGCGAGACGGTCACCGAGACCGAGGAGACGACCGAGGATAGCACGCGTGGCGTTAGCTATGCGCGCGCCATTAAGTCGCCTGCCTTCTTCTTCTGCATCGGCTTCCTCTGTCTCGTTCAGCTCACTTGCTGCATGAACCAGCTCTTCCCGACGTATGCTTCCGAGGTTGGTTTTAGCCCCATGGTGGGCGGCTTCATGGTATCCGCTGCATCGCTCTTCGATCTGTTCCTCAACCCGATCGTCGGCTCCACTTGCGATAGGTTCGGCAGCACGAAGGCCATTCTGGGCTGGCTCGCTGTCTCCATCCTCTCCTTTGTCATGCTCATGATGAGCAGCGGCAACTCGACGCTTAGCATCCTCGCAGCAGGCGTGAACGACGTAATGTACGTCATCGCTGGCACTGCCCTGACCGTTTTGGTTATGGATGTCTTTGGCTCCCGCGATTTCGGTCGCATCTTCGCGCTGATCTGCTCCGTGGGCTATATCGTCGGCGCCTTTGGCATGCCCGTTATGATGAAGGTCTATGAGCTTGTCGGCTCCTTCCAGGGCGTCTTCATCTTCTGCATCGCATGTAACGTTATTATCGGCCTGTTCTTGCTGCTGGCAAAAAAGACTGGTAAGAACCTCTCCTGGGACGAATAGTTCGATTCGTCTTAGACATACGCTGTAGGGCTTAACCTGCAGCCGCTTTGGGGCATCGACTAACATCGGTGCCCTTTTTCATCGAATGGGGGGTGCGGACAGAAAGTTGGACCGCGGGGCGGTCCGGACTGGAGGTTCGCATGTACAGCAGGGAGAAGGTCGAGCTCTTCCTCCTGGCGACGGAGGACGGCATGGGGCCGACCGCCG